>JBEDIY010000071.1:0-14094 GCA_041173245.1 Bacteroidota bacterium
AAAAACAAACCCATTTATTATCTGCACCTCTTTTGGGTGCTTCCTGGAGTAGGGTAAAACCTTCTTCTTGCATGCGGGCCATTTCGGCATAAATATCATCCACTTCGTAGGCGATATGATGGATGCCTTCCCCTTTTTTATCTATATATCTAGCGATAACGCCTTCAGGATCAGTGGAGCATACCAGTTCAATTTTACTGTCGCCCACTTTAAAAAAGGCGGTATTTACTTTTTCGGAAGCCACCAGCTCCTGTTTGTAGCAGGCCGTGTTTAACATTTTCTCGTATAAGGGCACCGAAAGTTCAAAATTTTTGACCGCAATTCCAATGTGTTCAATTTTTTTCATGCCGAGCCCGTTTTTGCTTTTACGAATTGAGAAAAAATGAGGTTTTGCCCCTCTTTTGACCCGCAATTATAAACCTATTGCAGTACTTTCGTGTTTATAAGACAAGCAAATCTCAGAATATTATGTTGAAATTACCTATTTACCTAGATAATAATTCCACTACCCCAATGGATCCAAGGGTTTTGGAAACAATGATTCCTTTTTTTACCGAGCAGTTTGGTAATGCAGCGAGCCGTAACCACCCGTTTGGATGGGAGGCAGAAGAAGCGGTGGATTATGCACGTGAGCAAGTAGCTAAATTGATTGGTGCCGATCCTAAAGAAATCATCTTTACATCGGGCGCTACAGAGGGTGACAACCTCGGTATCAAGGGTGTTTATGAAATGTACGCAAGCAAGGGTAATCACATCATTACTTGTACCACCGAGCACAAAGCGGTTTTGGATACCTGTAAACATATTGAGCAATTAGGTGGTGAGGTAACTTACCTTCCAGTAGCTGCTAATGGTTTAATTGATCTAACAGCTTTAGAAGCTGCTATTAAGCCAACTACTATTTTAATTGCCATTATGTACGCCAACAACGAAATTGGTGTGGTACAACCAGTAAAAGAAATTACAGCTATTGCCAAAAAGCATGGTGTACTATTTTTCTCTGATGCAGTGCAAGCGGTAGGTAAAATTCCGGTAGACGTAAACGCAGATGGTATTGATATTATGGCATTTACAGCGCATAAAATGTATGGTCCTAAAGGGATTGGTGCACTTTATGTTCGTCGTAAAAATCCACGTGTTAAAGTAACCGCTCAAATGGACGGTGGCGGACACGAAAGAGGTATGCGTAGCGGTACGTTAAATGTTCCTGGTATTGTTGGATTTGGTAAAGCATGTGAACTTGCAAGACTAGAAATGGCTGCAGATGCTGAGCGTTTAAGTAAGCTAAGAGATAAGTTAGAATTGGCTTTAACACAAATAGATGAAACATATGTAAATGGTACCACAGAGCACCGTTTACCACACGTTGCTAATATTTCTTTCAAATATGTAGAAGGAGAAGGCTTAATGATGGGCTTTAATAAAACCATCGCACTTTCTTCAGGTTCTGCTTGTACTTCTGCATCACTCGAGCCTAGTTATGTATTAAAAGCATTAGGTTTAGGTGATGATTTAGCACACAGTTCACTTCGTTTTGGACTAGGACGTTTTACCACCGATGAGCAAATCGATTATACCATTAAAGCGGTGACCGACACTGTTTTAAAACTTCGTGAAATGAGTCCTTTATGGGAAATGTTTAAAGAAGGGGTTGATATAGATTCAATCGAATGGGCACACCATTAATTTATAAAATTATTATTTTTACTATTTCAAAACAATCATATGGCATACTCAGAAAAAGTTATCGATCATTATAGCAATCCTAAAAATGTAGGAACACTTGACAAAGCAAAAAAGAATGTTGGAACCGGTTTAGTAGGTGCTCCAGAATGCGGCGACGTAATGCGCTTACAAATTGAAGTGGACGACGCTTCAGGCATCATCACCGATGCTAAATTCAAAACCTTTGGATGTGGCTCTGCTATTGCTTCTTCATCACTTGCAACCGAGTGGTTAAAAGGTAAAACAGTAGATCAAGCTGTTACTATTGACAACATGGACCTGGTAGAAGAATTAAATTTACCGCCAGTAAAAATTCACTGTTCTGTTTTAGCAGAAGATGCTATTAAAGCAGCCATCAATGACTACCGTACTAAAAATGGTTTAGAAGCATTACAGTTTGAAGAAAAAGGCGTTCACTAATATTTTTAACCGAGCATTCATTTCCAAATGGTAGCTACCGAAAATACAATCTATGTTAGCGAAAAGGCTAAATCCAAAGTTTTACAACTGATGGAAGATGCTGGCGTTACTAATGATAGTAGTTATTTTTTGCGTGTAGGTGTCGTTGGCGGTGGATGCTCTGGTCTTAGTTACAAACTTGATTTTGACAATGAGGTAAAACCCATGGATCAGGTTTTTGAAGACAATGGCGTTAAAGTGGTCACAGACCTCAAAAGCTTTTTATACCTGGTAAATACCGAACTTGATTTTTCGGATGGCCTTAATGGCAAGGGCTTTTATTTCAATAACCCCAATGCTAGCCGCAGTTGTGGCTGTGGGGAAAGCTTTTCTGTATAATTTAACTTTTTACTTTTTAAGATTGCCTAAGAACAATTAGTTTTGGGCCATGCTAAATATTAGCCTTAAAGAGTGGAAGCAGTTTTTTACTAGCCTAACAGGCTATATGGCACTCTGCCTTTTTTTACTATTAACAGGCCTTCTTTTATTTGTTTTTCCTGACACCAGCATTTTGGTAATGGGTTATGCTACCCTTGCTAGCTTTTTTAATATAGCGCCATGGCTACTTATTTTTATGGCACCCACTATAACCATGCGTAGCTTTTCTGAAGAATACAAGTCGGGCACTTTTGAATTACTTAAAACTTTACCTATTAGACCGGCTGTGTTGGTGAATGGTAAATATATAGGCGCACTGCTTGTTGTTTTATGTTTACTCCTGCCAACCTTATTATATGGCGTTGCCGTAGAATCGCTATCTGTGGTGGGCGGCATAGACATGGGCGCTACAGCTGGTTCGTATTTGGGATTGTTTTTATTAGCCGGTGTATTTGTAGCTATAGGTATTTGCGTGAGTAGCTTTACAAATAATACGGTAGTTGCTTTTATTGGTGCTGCATTTATTTGTTACTTATTATTTGCAGGGTTTGAAGCAGTAAGTAAGCTGTCATTATTTCAAGGAAAACTTAGCTACTACATCGAAGTATTAGGCCTCCATTTTCATTACAGAAGTATTAGTAGAGGCGTTGTTAGAATTGATGATATCATTTATTTTTTGGCTGTCACATATAGTTGTTTGTATATCACCAAGCAAAATATTATTAAGCGCTAACTGCATCTGAAAAATATGTTTCAAAAATATTCAAATATTATTGTAGTATGCTTGCTGGTTGGCGTTATTTATGCTTCTAACGCTTGGGTGCATGGTAGCCTAGACCTCACTTCTGAAAAGCGATATAGCTTAAGTGAAGCCACTAAAAAATTATTAGATAAAAAACTAGATAGTACTATAACTATCGAAGTTTTTTTAACTGGGGACTTACCTGCCGATTATAAAAAACTAAATATTGCCACTGCCGAAATTTCAGAAACATTTGCATCTTACGCTGCAAGTTCCATCCAGGTTTCATTTGTGGAGCCTGGTAGTGGTATTACAGACGAAGCCGTAAAAGTTAAATTATATGATAGCCTTGCTGCACTTGGTGTGGTGTTTGAAAGAACAGCTATAAACGAGGGCATCGAAAAATCCACTTCGCAACTTATTGTACCAGCTGCCATTGTGCGTTATGGTAATAGGGCGCCAGTAGTGGTTGATTTGAGAAGCAGTAAAAAAATATTTTCTAGTTACAATGTTATAGAAGCAGTAGAACCTAAAGAAGACAAAGAAGCAACACGCAATGCAGCAGAGGCGCTACTCGAATATAAATTTGCAGCAGCTATAGATAAGGCTACCAAAGTAAATTATCCAACTGTTGCCTATTTGGTAGGTAATGGTCAGCCCACCGATTTAACCGTGAGCGATTTAGCAGAAACACTTAGAAACGATTATAACCTGGGCATTTTTGATTTAAAAGTAGGCTATCCAAGTGCCACTAATATAGATGTGTTATTGATTGTAAAACCTACGAAGCCCTTTACAGATGAGGATCAATTAAAAATTGATCAATATGTTTTAAATGGCGGCAAAGTAATCTGGTTTATTGACAAGCTGCACGCCGAACTGGACAGTTTAATGCGCACACAAGCTGGTTATACCGCTTATGATAGAGGCTTAAATATTGATCCACTTTTATTTAAATATGGTGTACGTATTAATGGTGATTTGGTGCAGGATTTAAACTGCGCTAAACTCCCAATTGTGGTAGGTAAAAATCCGGACGGCTCACCAACTATGCAGCGTATTCCTTGGCCTTACTATCCTTTTTTAACAACCCCTTCCGATAATCCGATTACAAAAAATATGGACCGGGTGCTACCTATTTTTCCATCTAGTATCGATACGGTTAAAGCGCTAGGGATTAAAAAAACAATTTTACTCGCTACCGATACCAGCTCACGCAGTATTGCTTCACCTGCGATGGTATCCTTAAATAGTGTGCAGTCGGAAGCAGATTTATTTACGTTTACCAAAAGCCATATTCCGGTAGCGGTACTATTAGAAGGAAAATTTTCATCTTTATTTGCCAATAACCTGGGCACTACTGTAATGGATTCGGTGCAGCGTTTTACGGGACTTCCTTTTTTACGAAAAGGCATTAAGGAAACCAAGCAAATTGTAGTTTCTGACGCTGATATTGTTACCAACTCGGTTACTAAAACAACGGGTCCACTTCCGATGGGGGAACTACCATTTGAAGCATTTCAATTCGCCAACAAAACTTTTTTACTCAATGCTATCGATTATTTAGTGAACGACAATGGACTTTTTGAATCTAGAAATAAAGTAGTCGTACTTAGGCTTCTCGATAAACAAAAAGTAGCGGATCAAAAAACAATTTGGCAGTTAATAACTACTGCCGGACCTATTGTACTTTTACTCCTAATTGGCCTTATTGTTTCGTTTTGGCGCAAGAAAAAATACTTATAACGCATATTTATGACCGCATCACATCAGTTGGTTTATTTCATTTTTGCAATTGTACTTGTACTTGCGCTCATACTTGATCTTGGACTACTTAGTAAAAAAAATAAAACCATTACAATCAAGCAGGCACTACTTCAAACTTTATTTTGGGTTGCCTTGGCGCTTGGTTTTTTTGTATTTGTTTGGGTAGAAGAAGGTCAAAAAACAGGACTAGAATACCTGAGTGCCTATTTGATGGAGTGGAGTTTAAGTGTCGATAATATTTTTGTATTTATCTTAATATTCAACGCATTTAAAGTAAATGAAAAATTTTATCCGCGGGTACTACTTGTAGGCATTTTGATGGCCATTGTGTTTAGGGTACTCTTTATTACGGTGGGTGTAGCACTCGTAGAACAGTTTCACTGGCTACTCTATATTTTTGGTATTTTCTTACTCTATACCGGATTCAAAATGTTTACGTCCAATGAATCTGAAGAATTTGATCCGCACGACACAGCGATATACCGTTTTTTAAAAAAATACCTACCCCTTTCTGGAACTGATGGTAATGGTAAATATGTAGTTCGCGTAAACGGCAAGCCACAGTATACTACACTATTTGTTGTTGTGGCATTGCTAGCTGTAATTGACCTCGTATTTGCACTTGATTCGATACCCGCAGTGATGGGTATTTCCACCGACAAATTGGTTATTTACACCTCTAATATTTTTGCGGTACTCGGTCTTCGATCTTTGTTTTTTTTACTAAGAGGAGCTGTTTCTAAATTTGATTATTTACAACAAGGTATCGCTATTGTACTCGTGTTTATTGGCGTCAAAATGCTTGGCGAACATTATTTAAACCAGTGGATGGACAAAAACACACAGGTTGTTTTATCGCTATTGTTTATAGTGGTTTGTATTGGTGGGTCCATTGTTTATTCTATTTCTCATAAAAAGAAAGGAACTCCAAAAGATATTACAGACGGATCTATGTCTTAATTTACCTACATGAAATACACAGCAAAAGATATTGCAAACATGCTTGACTTATCTGTAGTTGACACAGAGGGGATAGTTATTGAGCAGCTTTTGACAGATAGCAGGAAACTCGTTTTTCCGGCGCAAACATTATTTTTTGCACTTCCTGGTCCGCGAAGAGATGGACATGAATATATAGAAAGCTTGTATGATCAGGGTGTTCGCTGTTTTGTAGTGAATAGCAGGATGGATCTTTTAAAACAGAAGGCCTATTGCTTAGACGCTGTTTTTTTTGAAGTACCCAACTGCCTCACTGCACTGCAAAAAATTGCAGCCCATCACCGCAGTCATTTTAATATTCCCGTTATTGGAATTACGGGCAGTAATGGTAAAACCATTGTTAAAGAATGGTTGTATCAGCTACTGAGTCATTCTTATACTATTATTAGAAGTCCAAGAAGTTATAATTCTCAAATTGGTGTGCCGCTTAGTGTTTGGAAGATGAACGCTCCCGCAGAGTTGGCTATTTTTGAAGCTGGTATATCCACCACGCATGAAATGGAGCACCTCGCTCCAATTATTAAACCTACCATCGGTGTGCTAACACATATGGGTCATGCGCATGCCGATGGGTTTGCTAGTATGTCCCAAAAAATTCATGAAAAGTGTAGGCTATTTGAAACTGTAGATACATTTATTTATGGTAAAGATCAATTGGTTGAACATATTAATATCGAAGCTAACTCATCTATATTTAAACGTCCTGTAGTATTTTATTCTTGGAGTAGAACAGTGCCAGCAACCATAGTTGTTACAAGCGAAACCAATACCCGAAATTTTACTGAACTGCATTTATTGTATGCGGGCGAAACACATATTATAGAGCTGCCGTTTACAGACAAGGCATCAATTGATAATGCCATACTTTGTATGCTTACGCTACTTGCACTTGGTAAAAACTTTTCTTTTATTGCTAATGGTATGAAGCAGTTAATGCCGGTAGATATGCGCATGCAATTTAAAAAAGGCATCAATGGCTGCACATTTATTAACGATAGTTACAATTTAGATTTTGATTCATTTGTAGTTGCCGGATTTTATTTGCAAGCACAGGCTGCAGGAAGGGCGTCTAGTATCATTGTATCTGATTTTGCAGAAACAGGGGATTCGTCCAAAGACTTATATGCTAAAGTTGCCAAGCACGCTGCAACCCTTGGAATCAAGCGGTTTATTGGAATAGGTAGTCAGCTAAAAAAGAATCAAGCTATCATTCAAAAAGAGTTTTCAGTAACTAATACGCAACTTTATTTTTTTGAAAGTACGACTTCATTTTTACAGCAGTTTCGACTACAAGATTTTTCAAATGAAATTATTTTGTTAAAAGGCGCGCGTGTTTTTGAATTTGAGCGCATAGCAAATTGGCTAGAACAAAAAATGCATGAAACGGTACTCGAAATAAATTTAACAGCACTTGCACACAATGTAAAGCAAATACAAAACGCAATTGGTATACCCACCAAATTAATGGCGGTTGTAAAAGCGTTTTCGTATGGAAACGGAAGTGCCGAAATTGCAAGAACGCTTGCCGCAATAAAAACAGATTATTTAGCGGTAGCGTATGTAGACGAAGGGGTGGAACTGCGAAGGGCGGGTATCCATTTGCCTATTATGGTAATGAGCCCCGACGAGGCTGGTTTTGAAGACATGGTAGCTTATGGTTTGGAGCCAGAAATATATTCATTTGAAATATACGAGGCTTTTCAAACTTTTTTAAAGTATCAGGGTGTAGAAGGATATGGTATTCATGTAAAAATAAATACGGGTATGAACCGTTTGGGTTTCGAACCTGCAGATATCAATGTATTATCCAAAAAATTAGTTTCTGATAAATGCATGGTTGTTAAATCGGTGATGAGTCATTTGGTGGCTAGTGATGCACCGGAGCATGATGGATTTACGAGGCAGCAGGTTGATGCTTTTAAGCAAGCATGTAACATATTAGCAGAACAAATCGGATATTCATTCATTAAACATATTGCAAATTCTCATGCCGTGCAAAGGCATCCAGCAGCTAGGCTAGACATGGTGCGCGTTGGTATTGGGCTTTATGGCACGAGTACCACTGCTACAAATGGCTTTAGAAAAGTCGCATCATTAAAAACAACCATTGCTCAAATTAGACAGGTGCCCGCCGGTGCATCGGTAGGGTATGAACGTGCTGCTGTTATGGAAAAAGACACCCGTATTGCAACCGTTCGTATTGGATATGCCGATGGTTATGATAGACGGTTTAGCGCGGGAGCTGGTAAAATGTATATTAAAGGGGTTTTATGTCCGGTGGTAGGACTCGTATGTATGGATATGACCATGATTGATGTAACGGAAGTAAAAGATATCTCGATATCTGACGAGGTCGAAATTTTTGGAGAACATATTACGGTTGAAACCCTTGCCAACTGGTCCGGAATTAATATGTATGAAATGATGAGTGGCATTAATGCCCGTGTAAAAAGGATTTACATAGAAGAGTAAATCTTATCTTTGACCCACTTTAATAAAAAGCGACACAATTGAAAGCGAAACATTTAATTGGAATTATAATTGCCATCTTATTTGTAGACCAGGCACTTAAATTTTACATCAAGCTCAACTACTATATTGGTGAAGAGCATCTAGTATTGGGTACTTGGTTTAGGCTTCATTTTGTAGAAAACGAAGGAATGGCTTGGGGATGGAAATTTGGTGGCGATTTTGGAAAAGTAGTCCTTACTTTATTTAGACTTGGCGCTGTTATTTGGGGTAGTTTTTTACTCCGTGATTTTTTACGCAAAGGCATGCACAAAGGTTTTATTATTTGCGCAGCCATGATTTATGCAGGCGCACTTGGTAATTTAATTGATAGTTTATTTTACGGATTAATTTTTGAGCAGAGTGATTATTTTGCACAAAATGTTGCGCATTTATTTCCTGCATCAGGTGGCTATGCTTCTTTGTTTCACGGCAGGGTCGTGGACATGTTTTATTTTCCCATTATTACCGATGGACATTTTCCGGCCTGGTTTCCTTTTTGGGGCGGCGAAAGTTTTGAATTTTTTAGACCCGTCTTTAATGTAGCAGACGCATCTATATCTTTAGGCGTTTTTATACTCCTAATTTTTCAAAATAAATTTTTCCCAAACCCTTTGCCAGAGAGCAGTTCAGACAATACTTCAGACAGTGGTTCAGACAATACTATTGCCGGTAGCGAGGGGTAATTTCTTTTCAAGGTTTGAAATATTTTCAAGTGTTGTGTAGGCAATTTTTTCCATCGCTTCTACGGTAAAAAATCCTTGATGTCCGGTAATGAGTACATTGGAAAAACTCATTAACCGTTGAATGGTGTCATCCTGAATAATGGTACTAGATAAGTCTTTGAAAAATAATTTTTCTTCCTGTTCGTACACATCCAATCCAAGGGCGCCAATGGTCCCGTTTTTTAGCGCATGAATAACAGCTTTTGTATCTAATAACCCACCTCTTCCAGTATTAATAAGCGTCACTCCTTTTTTGCAATACCCTAATGTTTCGGGATTGATGATATGTTTTGTTTGTTCATTAAGTGGGCAGTGTAAAGAAATAATATCGGCGCCTAGCACCTCAATTAATGGCGCATAAGAAACGCCAAGCGCTTCCATTTCTTTATTGGCGATTAAATCAAAAGCAGTTACTTCGCATCCAAAACCAAGCATGATTTTACAAAATGCTTGCCCAATATTGCCAGTACCAATCACACCTACTTTTTTACCATGCAAGTTAAATCCGAGTAATCCGGATAATGCAAAATTTTGTTCCCTAACGCGGTTATAGGCTTTATGTGTTTTTCTGGTAATGGTTAATAAAAGTGCAGTAGCATGCTCCGCCACCGCCTCTGGTGAATAGGCGCCCACCCTGCATATGCTTATGCCGGCCTTTTTAGCAGCCTCAAGGCTTATATTGTTAAATCCAGCACACCTTAGGGCAATGGTTTTAACCCCAAGCTTCTCAAGCCCCTCTATAATGGATTCGGAAGCCTGATCATTGACAAATAAACAAACAGCTTGGGCCCCTGCCGCTAGGCTTGTGGTTGCTGGCTCTAAGGCCTGCGTAAAAAACACCAATTCGTGTCCAAATGCTTGATTTGCAGACTCGAAAAATTGGATGTCGTAGGGCTGGGTAGAAAAAAAGGCAATTTTCATAGGGTAAAGGTAAGTCCTTGCTTATATTTATTACCTTTGCAGCCTTGAAAACAGGTCTGTAATTGCATTACAGAACCGATTAACCCACAAAGGTATGCGTGTAAAATATCCAGAATTCCAAGGCCTTCATTTGCCTAGCATTGAGCAGTCAATTTTAGCTAAATGGAAAGAAGAAGAGGCGTTTGAACAAAGTGTGCGTTTACGTGAAGGTAGCACTCCTTTTGTATTTTATGAGGGTCCACCTAGTGCCAATGGAATGCCAGGTATTCACCACGTGATTTCTAGAACTTTAAAAGACATGGTGTGTAGGTATAAAACCATGCAGGGTTTTCAGGTAAAAAGAAAAGGAGGTTGGGATACGCACGGACTTCCGGTAGAACTTGGTGTTGAAAAAGAATTAGGCATCACAAAAGAAGATATTGGTAAAAAAATATCAGTAGAAGCATACAATCAAAAATGTAGAGAAGCCGTGCTTCGTTACAAAGACAAGTGGGATGAGATTACAACTAAAATGGGATACTGGGTAGATTTAAATGATCCGTATATCACTTTCGAAAATGATTACATCGAAACACTATGGTGGATTTTAAGCGAACTATATAAGAAAGGATATTTATACGAGAGTGTAAGTATTCAACCCTATTCTCCTGCTGCAGGAACGGGGCTTAGCTCGCACGAATTAAACCAACCGGGTACTTATAAAGATGTAAAAGATACGTCTGCTGTTGCCATGTTTAAGGCGTTAGCCACCGATGCAAAAAATAAATTTTTACTGGATGCGGCAGGTGATAACGAAGTATATTATTTAGCATGGACCACTACGCCATGGACACTTCCATCTAATTTAGGATTAACTGTAGGGCCTAATATCGAATATGTATTGGTTAAAACTTTTAATCCTTATACGCACGCGCCAGTGCACGTAATACTTGCTAAAGCCTTGCTATCAAAGCTTTTTAAGCCAGAGGGTGAAAATGGAGATTTTGATAATTATAACGCCGAGCAAAAATTATTGCCTTGGAAAATAGTGTCGCATTTTAAAGGAGCAGATATTGAAGGTGCGCAGTATGAACAACTCATGCCATCTGCTGCTAATAGCATGGAAGCGATTGAGGAAATAACACCGGGTGCAAAACCTTTTAGAATTTTAGTAGGTGATTTTGTTACAACAGAGGATGGAACAGGTATCGTGCACACTTCGCCAGCTTTTGGTGCAGACGATTACCGTGTTGGTCAAAAAAATAATATTGGTATTTTAACACTTGTAGATAGAGCCGGAAAATTTGTAGAAGGTGTTGGTGAATTTAGTAATCGATTTGTAAAAAATTACAAAGACGATTCTAACTATGTTGACGTGAACGTTGATATCTGTGTTAAACTTAAAAAAGAAAACCGTGCGTTTAAAGTAGAAAAATACGAACATAGTTATCCGCATTGTTGGAGAACAGACAAGCCTATTTTATACTATCCATTGGATGCTTGGTTTATAAAAACAACGGCCGTTAAAGATCGTATGGTGGAACTTAATAAAACCATCAATTGGAAACCTAAATCTACAGGCGAAGGCCGTTTTGGAAACTGGCTTGAAAACATGGTGGACTGGAATTTAAGCCGAAGCAGATATTGGGGAACGCCGCTTCCAGTATGGCGCACAGAAGACGGTACCGAAGAAGTTTGTATTGGATCTGTAGAGGAATTAAATGCAGGCATCAAAAAAGCAAACGAAGTACTCGGTGGTAGCGTCAATCAAAATTATTTACACGGTGGTATACTCGATTTACACAAGCCATTTGTAGATGATATTGTTTTAGTGAGTGCATCTGGTAAACCGATGCACCGCGTTTCTGATTTAATTGATGTTTGGTTTGATAGTGGCGCCATGCCTTATGCGCAGTGGCATTATCCTTTTGAAAATAAAAACCTTGTAGATAAGGGACAAGCATTCCCTGCCGATTTTATTTGTGAAGGCGTGGATCAAACACGTGGATGGTTTTATACCCTTCATGCAATTGGCGTGATGCTTTTTGATAGCGTTGCTTATAAGACTGTTGTGAGTAATGGATTGGTGCTAGATAAAAATGGCAACAAAATGAGTAAGCGCTTAGGTAACGTTGTTAATCCATTTGAAACCATTGAAAAATATGGCGCAGACGCTACACGCTGGTACCTTGTAACCAATGCATCTCCTTGGGATAATTTAAAATTTGATGAAGCGGGGATTCAAGAAGTACAACGTAAATTTTTTGGCACACTATACAATACCTATCAATTTTTTGCACTCTATGCAAACGTTGATGGTTTTTCTTTTGCTGAGCCACCAGTGCCACTCGCAGAACGTCCAGAAATTGATCGTTGGATTTTATCAAGTTTGCATTCACTTATTAAAAAAGTAACGGATGCGATGGATGATTATGAGCCAACTGTTGCAGGTAGAGCCATTGAATCTTTTGTTGATGAGCAACTTAGCAACTGGTATGTAAGATTATGTAGAAGAAGATTTTGGAAAGGCGAATATGAGCAGGATAAAATTAGTGCCTACCAAACCTTATATGAGTGTTTAGAAACTGTGATACAATTAACGGCTCCTATTGCTCCGTTTTTTAGTGATGCTATTTTTTCAAACCTAAATAGTGTAAGTGGTAAACATCAAGTTGCCTCTATTCATCATGCAAATTTTCCGGTGGCAAATGACGCCTTCATTGATGCTGCACTCGAAGAAAGGATGCAGTTAGCTCAGGAGGTTTGCTCACTCGTGCTTAGCCTTCGTAAAAAAGTGAATATTAAAGTGCGTCAGCCACTTCAAAAAATACTCATTCCGGTGCTAGAGCCGGCCATGCAGGACCAACTGATTTTAATTCAGGATTTGATCACCGCTGAGGTAAATGTTAAAGAAATTGAATATTTGACCGAAACGGAGGGAATTATTAAGAAAAAGATAAAGCCCAACTTTAAGGCCCTGGGTACTAAAATGGGGGCTAAAATGAAAGCAGCAGGAGCAGCCATTACTGCCATGACTGCTGCTCAAATTGCAACCCTCGAAAAAACAGGTGAAATTCTCTTATCTATTGAAGGTGAGGAACTTAGCATTGCATTGACCGAGGTTGACATAAGTGCAGAGGATATTCCAGGTTGGAGCGTTGCCAGCAAAGGCAGCCTAACTGTGGCCCTCGACATCACAATTACGCCGGATTTGCAACAAGAAGGCGACGCTAGGGAGTTTGTAAACCGTGTGCAAAATATTAGAAAAGACAGCGGTTTTGCCCTTACAGACCGTATATTCGTGACCCTTGAGCATTGCGACAGGCTTAAGGAGTCAATTGTTAAATATAACGACTATATTTGCCGCGAAATTCTAGCTGATTCTATCAACTGGGTAGACAAGGTTGCAAATGCAACTGAGCTCGACGTAAATGAGAATTTGCTAAAAGTTTCAATAACTAAACAAGCATAACAACAAGAATATGGCTACAAAGAAACCAGCCCCAAAAGCAGCACCTGCTAAAAAAGTAGCAGCTCCCGCTAAAAAGGCGGCTCCGGCCAAAAAAGCAGCACCTGCTAAAAAAGTAGCTGCTCCTGCAAAAAAAGTAGTTGCTCCTGCAAAAAAAGCTGCACCTGCTAAACCTTTAGCACCTGCCAAGAAAGTAGTAGCGGCCGTAAAAAAGGCCGCGCCCGTAAAAAAGGCCGCTCCTGCGAAAAAAGTAGTACCTGCAAAAAAAGTAGCAGCGCCAGTAAAAAAGGCAGTACCTGCTAAAGTTGTAGCACCTGCTAAAAAAATTGCAGCGCCAGCAAAGCCAGCGGTTCCAGCAAAAAAAGCGGTACCTGTTAAGGCAGCGCCTGCGCCTGTTAAAGCAGCAGCACCCGCAAAAAAAG
>JBEDIY010000072.1:0-8686 GCA_041173245.1 Bacteroidota bacterium
TGCTGTTTGTAGGTAGCAGAAAGCACGATTTCTTTGAGTGTTTTTTTGATACTCCAATTGTGCGTGTGCATATGTTGGTAGGCTAAATAATCGAGAAGGGTTTGGTGGGTAGGTGATAATCCCTGCGTGCCCAGGTCTTCTAGGGTTTCTACAATACCGCTACCAAATAATTGTTCCCAAAGTCTATTAACGAGTGTGCGGGCAACAAGTGGATTGTTTTTACTAGTGAGCCACATCGCAAGGCCCATTCTATTTTTGGGTGCATTTTTTGGAAGAGCCGGTAATACGCCAGGCACATCTGGTGTTACTTTTTTTCCTTTGGATAGCCAACTACCTCTTTCAAAAACATGTGTTGTTCTAGATAAATCTTGATTGGCTTCCATCATAATAGGCGTGGTTTCTGCGCCAGCCATTAAAAGGTCATTAAAATATTTGTAGGCACTATCGTATCCAAGTTTTTCTTTTCCAGGAAATGGATTTCCAAAAGAGAACCATTCAAATAAAATACCGTTGTCTGTGTTGTTTTTTATTTTTGGAGAATAATACTTGAAGTATAAAGTATGATTGCCTTGTATGGAAGGAAGGGATGTGCGTTCGTGCACGAAACCGCCGCCTGTATTTTTGATAGGCACTTCTTTAATGAGCTTACCATTTAAACTATCTAAATAAATGCGCCACACACCTTTGTCAACACTAGATGCATATTTAAAAAGAAGTTCTGATTTACCAGTGAGTACTACATCTTTTAAATTACAGGTACCATTGTTGCGAAGTGTTGCATACCATCCGTTAGCGCCATCAACAAACTTGTCGCATTGAAAAGCGTTGATTGTAGGTTGAAGGGTACGGATAAAAGTGGTCCAATAATTAGCGGATGCTGGGGCCGCATTTTTTGAAAGCCATTTTTTTAGCGATTCAAATTTTATATTGTCGGCTCCTTGGTATTGGCGGAGTACTGGATTTTCGAAAGGAGAATCTTCGTCGCGGGTATTGTTAAAAAATGCCATGAATTTATAATACTCGTCATGTTTGAACGGGTCGTAAGGATGACTATGACACTGTACACAATTAAAGCTCGTACCCATAACAGCACTCCAGGTGGTGTTTACGCGGTCAAGTACGGCAGCGGTTCTATACTCTTCATTATCGGTGCCACCTTCGTCATTGTTCATGGTGTTTCTGTGAAACGCAGTAGCAATATAATTGGCGTCGGTAGGGTTTGGTAAGAGGTCTCCAGCAATTTGTTCAATTAAGAAATCGTTGTAGGGTTTGTCTTTGTTAAATGCATCAATGAGCCAGTCGCGGTATTTGTAAATATTTCTACTACGGTCTGCTTCAAAACCTTTGGTGTCGGCGTAACGGGCAAGGTCTAGCCAAAGTGCTGCCCATTTTTCGCCATATGCAGGCGAAGCCATTAAATCGTTTACTAAATTTTCGTAGGCCTTATCAGAATTGTCGCTTAAATATTTTGCTGCAATTTTTTTATTGGCAGGAAGGCCCGTTAGATCTAAACTAACGCGTCTTAATAGGGTGGCTTTATCGGCCTCTTTGGAAGGACTTAATTTTTCAGATTCTAATTTTTCTAGAATGTACTTATCGATATTATTGTTAACCCAGTTATCATTCATACTTGGTACTTCTGGCTCCTTCACTTTTTGATACGCCCAGTGTGATCCCCACTTGGCACCTTCTTTAATCCAAGTCGTTAAAATTTTAATTTCTTCTTTGCTTAAAGGATCGTGCTTATACGGCATGCGCTCTTCAGGATCGGTGAGGTGTAACCTTCTAATCAGTTCACTTTCTTCTGGCTTGTATTTTATGATGGCAGGCTTACCAGATTTGGTAGGTGCAAAAGCTTCTTCTTCAAAAAGTAAACTAAATCCAGCCTCTTGTTTTACACCACCATGACAGGTAATACATTTTTTATTTAAAATGGGTTTTACCTCGGTATTGTAATCGATGGGATCTGAAGGATAAATAACAACAGCGGTAATGGCAAGCACAATGAGTACTGCAGAGCTGTAAAAAAGTTTTTTGCTAGGCTGTAAAAACATAAGGCATCATTCGTAAAGTTAAATTTAATAATTACTTACGAATGATACCTTAAACTTGAAATATAGTTATCTACCCATCCAGCCACCATCTACGGTTACAATGGTACCGTTGACGTAGTCGGATGCGGGAGCGGATAAAAAAACGAAAGCTCCAGTTAAATCCTCGGGAGTTCCCCATCTATTTGCAGGGATTCTGGCCAAAATAGAGGCATTTCTGTCCGGATCGGCCCTTAACTGTGCCGTATTGTCTGTGGATATATATCCTGGGGCAACACCGTTTACGGTAATGCCTTTACCTGCCCATTCGTTGGCAAATGCCTTAATTAAGGAGGCAACTGCTCCTTTACTAGCAGCGTAGCCAGGTACGTTGATACCGCCTTGGAAGCTTAATAGAGAGGCAGTAAACACTATTTTACCACCGCCATTGGCAATCATTTGTTTACCAATTTCTCTGGTGATAATAAACTGCGCATTTAAATTGATGTCAATAATATTATCCCAAAACTCGTCGGGATGTTCGGCGGCTGGACTTCTTTGAATACTTCCAGCGTTGTTAATAAGGATATCAATTTTTGGATGGTCTGTTACTACTTTTTGTAAAAAGGCATACACCGAATCTCTATTCGCAAAATCTGCTTGGTAGGGGTAGAATTTTTTACCTGCTGCAAGCACTGCTTTTTCAACATCGCTACCCGCTGCAGGCATAGAGCCACTAACGCCAATAATATCGGCGCCGCTATTAGCAAGTTCTATCGCAATTGCCATACCAATGCCTTTGCTACAACCGGTAACAATAGCGAGTTTATTATCTACTCTAAAATTTAGCATAGGACTTATTTTAATAACTGAATGTTTACAAAATCCATATCAGCAAATGACATGTTTTCGCCGGCCATCGCCCATATAAATGAATATGACGCTGTTGCAACACCACTATGGATACTCCATGATGGAGATACAATGCCTTGTTCATTGTTTAAGAATAGATGTCTTGTTTCGTGTGGCTCACCCATAAAATGAATGACACGTTGTGTTTCAGGTAAATCAAAATAGAAATATGCTTCCATACGACGGTCGTGCAGGTGCGCTGGCATCGTGTTCCAAATGCTACCTGGTTTAAAGTTGGTTACACCAAGTACGAGTTGGCAACTTTTTAAACCATCGGCGTGAATGTATTTATTAATGGTACGGTGGTTGGCCGTTTCTGCGCTTCCCATTTCGGCAGGCGTAGCATCTTTACTTTGCATTAACTGCGTAGGATAACTTGCGTGCGCTGGGCAAGAGAATAAAATAAATTTAGAAGGATTGCTAGGATCTGTGCTCGCATGAAAAGTAACTTCTTTATTACCCATTCCAATGTATAAGCAATCAATTTTGTCTAGGGTATAAAGTTGACCTTCTACGGTAACGCTTCCGGGAGCACCAATGTTTACAATACCAAGTTCTCTTCGGTCCAAAAAGTTTTCTGACTTTAAAGCGTCGTAGGTGCCTAGCTGAATAGCAGCAGTAGTAGGGGTTGCAGCGCCTACCACCATACGGTCATAATGGGTATACACAAAATTGACAGCACCTGGTTCTACTAAATTGTCTAGTAAAAATTTAGCTCTAATTTGCTCGGTGGTGTACTTTACAAAATCTTCGGGATGTACTTGGTGAATAATTTTCATGTTAATGTATTTAAAGTGTTTATTTAATTGTTAATGACAAATTTGTTTTCTTGAATTGCGCCGCTATTAACAGTGCTATTGTTTTTTTGGTAATGAAATGCTTTGGTGTTATCGGTGTAAGCAACTGTTTTACCCGCTTTATTGGAGCTGGTAAATGTATTGTTATTTACGTTTGATTGCTGAACTCCAAATAATTCAATGAGCGCACTATTTGCTGTGCAATTTACTATTTTATTGTTGGAGAAACTAAAGATGGGTCCCATGGTACTTTCATCTGTCCCGCCTCTGTAAATAGTAGCTATTTGACCGGTATGGTTTGTGAAACTATTGTTTGTTACAACAATTCTTTCGGCGTTGTAATAACCCTTGTTATCGTCTTCGTTTTTTAAAGAGAGTAGGGTAGCTTTGTTGTTTTCGAATACACTATTTTGAATCGTAATGTTGTCTAAATAACTAGACTTTGGCGCTAGTATAATTGCGGCGCCGGCGAAATTAAAAATTTTGCTGGCGGTTATTTGAACACGATTGTGAATCCCCGAACCATCACTTGTAACTGCAATAAAATGTTGCGCAGTTAATCCAGCCGCGTTAATACTACTATTTTGGAGCGTTAATTGTGAGTCTTTTTCGAGGGTAAACAAATTGATGATGGCACTGCTTGTTGTAAAATTAACAGCCGCACCATTACTTGTTATGGTAATGCTGCCTTTAATAACAATAGGCTGTAAAAATGTATAGTTACCTGGTTTTAATACAATTTTTGAAACTGCACTCGCAGCAACTGCAGTTTCTAATTCGCTAACTGTTGAAACCGTAAATGTTTTTTGCGAAATAGTTGCGGCGCTCGTTTTTTTGGACTCCCAACTGTTGCCTAGTTTTGGTGCGTTTGCAAATAATGCTTTAAAATAATTTAAATCGTTTGCGCCAATGGTGTTTGAAAATGCGCGAACACCTCTTGTGCTAGCGATGGCATTTAAGGAGTCCAGGATTTTTTTTGTGGGGTTATTGGCGCCGGAGGCGCCAATAACAGGAAAGCCTTTGCTGTCCCATTTTTGTAACGAAATAGCACCCGCATCAAATCCGCTCACACCAGGGTTTGTAAGCGAACTGCTGAACACATTACCAGCAGCAAATACACTATCAATTGTTGAAACGGTATAACAAAGAGGTCCGGGCTTGTTGGCGTAAAACAGATTATTAAGGAGGAGCACATTTTTAGGGTCAACGCTTCGTTCAGAGTCTTTTCCTTCACTAATACTAAATGGTGTACAGTTTAAAAAAGTATTATTGGCAATAACGGCGTCTCTTACCGGTAAATACCTGTTGGCTGGTGAGTTAAATACACCTGCCATAATAGCTAGTGGCGATCTAAATCCTTGCCCTTTGCAATGACTCATAAAATTATTTACAATCCAGTTACCCTCGTTGATAACCCTGATGCCGCCTGTGCCTTCTTTATCGTTTCCGTAAAATAAATTCCCTTCTACAGTATTGTTGTTGCCATGCCTTAATACCACGGCACCTTGACATTCTTTAAATACATTGCCTACTACTTTGTTGCCACATGATTTAATGGATACAATTTCAGTTTCGCCATCACAGTATTCAAAAAAATTATTTTTAATCACCGTATTGCTATAAAAAGTGCAGTGCTGTGAAACACCCACCCTAATCATTTCACCTGCATTGCTACCTAATGGTTTTCTGATACCAAAATAATTGCTATCAATACTATGGTTGTTCATTCTACTTCTATCGTCATCTAGTAGCACGGCTACAAGTACGCCTAAATTGGTTTTATCGGTAAAGTTGCAGTGGTCTACTCTGTTGTTTTTACCAGATAAGGTGAGCCAATGATTTTCATCTAAACGTAAGGGGTTATTAAAACTTTGAATGCTAGATGCTGTTATTCTAGAGTTATTGGCTACCTCTTTTCCATGGCTAAATTGCCAAATATGATTCTTTCCTGAATAACCATTCTTAAATACAACCCCACTTACGGTAATATACGTGCCGGTAATGTGTAAGTAGCTGTTCCCTGTAAAAAATACAGTCCCTGGTTTTTCTGCCATAAATACAACCTGGCTTTGCGCCGTTCCCTTGGAACTTAATAGTAGGTTACAATTAAGATAGTTGCCGCTTTTAATGACAACGGTGTCGCCAGCTTTAGCAAGTAAACCAGTTTTCATTAGTTCTTGCGTAGTGGTTACACTTAATTTATTTGCCCATACCTGCAGTGTTGTGAGCAACATAACTCCAACGAATAGTTTTTTCATATTTGTATTTTTATCGTCTTTTTGATGACGTTCTTATAAAAAGTTTTGGCTTTATAATTATTTCTTGATCAGACATGCCTGCTGCGCCACTCATCATTTCTATATAAGCCCTTGCAGTTGCTTTTCCTATTTCAAATGCATACATTTCTACGCTTGAAATGGCAGGTGTTACTAAACTTACAATTGGCTCATTGTTAAAACCTACAAGTCCAATATCATGTGGCATAGAAAGTCCTTTTTCTTTGATGGCAAGCATAGCACCAATCGCCATACGATCACTGATGGTAAAAATAGCATCGGGTCTATTTTTTGAAGCGAGTAATTCTTTGGTTGCTTCGTATGCATATTGCTGGTTAAAATCGCAGTGGATGATATGCCCTTTATCTGCACGTAAGCCATTTGCCTTAAGGGTTTGAAGGTATCCCTCCATTCTTTTGTTACTAATATTTAAATTTTCGGGACCTGCTAAAATGGCTATTTTTTTATAACCCTGTTCTATTAAGTGTTCGGTGGCTTGAACACCGCCATCTATGTTATCGAGTCTAATTTTTGGTGCAGCAATATTGTTTACAATTCTATCAAATAACACAAGTGGTATTTTTTTGTCTTGTATTTTTTTGATGTGTTCAAAAATTTTAGTTTCACTGGAAACAGATACGATAAAGCCATCTACTAAACTTTCTAAAAGTCTTTTTGTGTTTACAATTTCTCTTCCGTAGCTCTCGTCGCTTTGGCAAACCATTACGGTGTAACCTGCTTCTAAAGCTACTTCGTCAATACCCTTAACCATCGTTGCAAGCACGTAGTCTAAGTTGGGAATAATAACCCCAATGGTGTTGGTTTGTCTGTTCAGTAAACTTAATGCCAATCTGTTGGGCTGATAATCGAGTTTATCGGAAAGGGCCTTTACGGCAGCCTTGGTTTCTGCCTTTACGTCTGGCGCATCTCTTAGGGCTCTACTCACGGTAGAGGTAGAGATATTAAGTGCAATGGCAATGTCTTTTATGGTGGTTTGTTTTTCCATAGTGCGGTATAAAAATAAGTGGCAATAAATACAATTTACGGGAAAAAACCGGCAGCGTTACCGGTAACGTTATCGGAAATTATAATAATATATATTCTAACATAAAGTCATTATTATTAGTAATTATCTAATAATAATCCTTAAAATATAGATAAAATAATAGCGTCTTGTTGATGCGAACCTCTGTAATTGCCCTTAATATTACCCAACGATTGACCGCTTTTTAACTGCTTTATGAAAAAGACAATAGTATTTTTTCTGATTTCCTTGGCTGCTATTTTGATGCATACGACCCTACTTGCACAAAAACATCCCCTTGCATTTGCAACAGCAAATGATATTGCAGTTGTTAAAAAAAATATTCCTACCAATTCATTACTCAAAGAATCTTTCGATGAAATAAAAAAATCGGTGGATGCGAATTTGGGAAAAGACATTGATGTGCCGGTTCCTAAACATGCAGGCGGTGGATATACGCATGATAAACACAAGGATAATTATAACCTCATGTTTAATAGCGGTATGCTTTATCAGCTAACCGGCGATGTTAAATATGCAAAACTCGTAAAGGATTTATTTTTCAAATATGCTGTATTAAATCCAACCTTAAAAAACCATCCAGAGGCAACAAGCTCCTCTCCTGGACGCATTTTTTGGCAAGCATTAAACGATGCCAACTGGCTCGTATATGCTGGGCTTGCCTTTGATTTAATTCATGATTATCTAACACCAACTGAAAGAGCTCAAATTACAACAGGTGCCTTTAAACCTGAGGTAGATTATTTTACAAAAGACATTACACCTTGGTTTGATTTAATTCATAACCATGCAGTATGGGCCACTGCGGGTGTCGGAATCGTAGGCATCGCTACAGACAATGACGACTATGTGCAAATGGCATTGTATGGATCAAAAAAAGAGGGTAAAGCCGGGTTAACAGCGCACTTAGATGGATTATTTTCACCAAACGGCTATTACAATGAAGGGCCTTATTACACGCGCTACGCAGTACTGCCTTTTTACTTGTTTGCAAACGCGGTGAATCATTATAAACCATCATTAAAAATATTTGAACGCAGAAATAGTATTTTAAAATTGGCATTGGAAGGTGCCTTGGAACAAACCAATTTAGATGGGGGATTTTATAGCTACAATGATGCACTAAAAGAAAAAACATTCGTTTCAAACGAAGTAGTAGTAGCACTTAATATTGCTTGGGATGTATATGGTGCCAATCCTGCTTATTTACCAGTTGCAAAAGCACAAGGTAGAGTAACACTTAGTAAAGGTGGCTTGGGTGTAAGTGAAGCACTTTTGAAAAATAAAAATATTGCGCCCTTTTATCCCTATAAATCGGTTGTATTTACAGACGGTGCTAAAGGAGATTTTGGTGGCGTTACAGTGCTTAGAACTGGAAAGGATAAAAATCTAACATCACTCATTTTTAAATACAGCTCGCACGGATTGTCTCATGGTCATTACGATAAACTAAATATTAATTTATACGATAACGGCAACGAGATTATACAAGATTATGGCGCAGCACGTTTTATAGGAATAGAACAAAAATGGGGAGGCAGGTATTTACCCGAAACCAAGTCATATGCGCAGCAAACCATTGCGCACAATACCATAACTGTAGACGAAACCAGTCATTTTAATGGG
>JBEDIY010000073.1:0-8434 GCA_041173245.1 Bacteroidota bacterium
AATCGCTGCAATGGTAACGAGCCTTTGTTTTTTTCTAACTTGTCTATATGCTAAAAAAATAATGAGTGCTGCTAAAATGGTTAACGTGATGGATAATGCATCTATTTCTACAATGAGGGTGGCAAGTGCTAATATACCAAAACATGATCCAATAATTAAGAACTGTGCGGGCAATCCCTCTCTGTACATGGCAATCAAAAGGCTTAAGTATACAAGTGCCAAACCAAGTTCATGCTGCAAAATAGATAAAGCGGCAGGGGTTAGCGCAATGAGTCCAGCAACAATTTGTGATTTGATATTTGTAAAATCTATTTCTTGACGTGAAATAAATTTAGCTAGTGCAAGGGATGTAAATATTTTGCAAAGCTCTGCTGGCTGTAAATTAAACCCACCCGCTAACGGGATCCAAGATTTAGACCCATTGATATTTTTTCCAAGTACAAAAGTGGCTAGCATAAGTAGGATACCAAGCAAATACGAAAGATTTGCAAATGCTGTAAATATTTTACTATCAGTTAGCAAGATAAAAGTAGCTGCTAGCGCACAAATACCTCCAAAAATCAGTTGCTTACTATAGTTTGTTTTTCCGCCTAAAAATGTGGCCAACCAATTGGTATTGGTCTTGTATTCTACCATAAATATACAGAGTACACCAATGGACACTAATATACCATACAGCCAAACAACCGTATAATCTATCCCTTCTCCTGCAAGATTATTATTTTTTTTGTTCATGTTTATGGTTGGCTATTTCTTGGCAATTGATTTTTTGAGGGTAACCTTTTTTGTTGAATCTTGCTTTGTCATTAAGCGCTTCATTTGAGGCGGAATTAAATTCATATTGGCCAGTTGCTCAATTTTCGCTTTTCTTTCCGGACCTGCAATAGAATCCCTTAAATATTTTTCAATAAGCAAGCTCGCAATCGGTGCTGCCGATGTAGCACCATAACCTGCATTTTCGCACATGACTGCAATGGCAATACGTGGGTTTTCACGAGGCGCAAAAGCCCCAAAAAACGCATGATCTTTTAGTGATTCACCCCTGTAGGCGTTTTCTACAGTGCCCGTTTTACCGCAAACATTGATACCTGGAACTTTTGCGTACGCACCTGTTCCAAATTCCATAGTGCCTTGCATACCCTCATGTACTTCTTCAAAAATACTTTCTGCAATATTTTTAGTTCTTTGTTTTATTTTAAAACGTGCCAGCATTTCATAATCATCACCACCTTCTACAGAGTCAATCAAATGGGGTAAATAATACCAGCCTTTATTGGCAATAATCGCCATTACATTGGCAAGCTGTGTTAGGGTAGTTGTGATTTCTCCCTGACCTATCGAGTTTGAAATAATATTACATGCCTGCCAATTTTTTCCAAATATTTTTTGGTAATATTTTGAAGTAGGGATATTACCCATGCGCTCCGAAGGTAAGTCTACACCTAATTTTTTTCCAAGCCCAAATGAATAAGCGTATTCGTTAAATAAACCGAGTGTGATATCCCTATTATTAACTTTTGCATTGTCTAAAATTCTGCGAAAAGCCACTGCAAAATAACTATTGCACGATTTTGAAATAGCAGGTTTTAGCGTAAAAGTTCCAGCCGCGTGACAACCCATTCTTCTACCGCAACCCAAATAACTTCCGCCGCATGTTACGGTCATTTGGTCATCAATAACACCTTCCGCCATGCCAATAATACCCACCAGCGTTTTAAATGTGGAGCCCGGAGAGTAAGTGGTACTAACGGTTCTATTAAGTAGCGGTTTTCTAGGATCAAAATACATCATGTCTACTAGATGCTTTTTCCGTTGATTACCTGTTAAATAGTTGGGATTATAGGTGGGTGCACTTACCATGCATAATATACCTCCTGTTTTAGGATCAATGGCTACAATACTGCCCACTTTATTTTGCATGAGTTTTTCTCCAAGTTGTTGAAGCTCTACATCAATACTTGAAAATAAATTTTTACCAGCAACGGCTGCGGTATCAAATTCTCCTTTTTCCCAAGGGCCCTGAATTCTTCCTTTGTTGTCTCTTATAAAACGCTTAATTCCACGTTGGCCCATCAGTATTTTCTCGTAACTATTTTCTAGTCCTGTGGTACCAAAGTAATCGCCCATTTCATAACCTTCATCTTTATGTCTGCGTAAAAATCCAGTATCCACTTCGGCGGTGTAACCTAAAACAGCTGCGCCACAATCATAGGGGTAAGACCGTACGGATCTTTCACTTAATGTAAATCCAGGAAAACGGTACATATTTTCGTTGAGGCGCGCAAAATTTTCGGTGGTGAGTAACGATTCAAAAACACTTGGCTTAACAGCGCCATTTTTAAAAATAAGATCCCGCATTCTCTTTTTATACTTAGCCGTATCAATATTTAATAGTGCGCAAAGTGCCAGTGTATCAGTTCCTTTAGATTCGGCGGGTATCACCACCAAATCATAACTAATGGTGTTTTCTAAAATGGCTCTTTTTTTGCGGTCAAAAATGATGCCTCTATCCGGATAAATTACTTTTCTATAAAAGGCATTGTTATCTGCTGCCATTTTATATTTTGTAGAAAAAACTTGGAGATTAATTAGCTGAAGGGTAATTAAAATAAACGCACCTATAAATATGATTTGAACAATTCTACTTCGGTTTTGATTAAAGGCGGACATAGGAGCTTGCTAAAAATAAGTCGACAAAATGTATTGCAAATTTGATGTAACAAACGCAACAAAGCATCATTTTGAGAAAAAAAACTTATGCATACTTGTGGACAGCTAAAACTAGGCTGCATTGGTTCTGTACTTCCCTTTTCTTAAAAAAAGAAGTTCGGAAAGTACAATCATCATAAAGCTAACAAGGGTGGTACCCACTACCTTTCCTAAAAAGTATACAAAGTCGCCAAATTGGAGCCACTCGATAAGTACCAAGTAAAAGTGATGGACGAAAGTAAGAAAGCCTACATACACGGCATATGGCGCCCAGCCCATACTGTTGACACCAGGCTCGGCATAGCTTTGCTCGATGGTTTCTTGCGGTAAAAGCAGGTTTAATAAATAGGGCCTAATATAAGCGATAAGCACACAGGGTGCGGCGTGAAGACCTGTGGTGCCGGTAAAGTAGTCCAGTGAAAGCCCAAACAAGAAAGCGACAATTAATAAGGTAAATCGGTTGATGGAAAACGGCAACCAAAGAATGTATAAAAAGTAGAGATAAGGAATAATAAAGCGGTGTACGGGCGGCACTTCGTTTAAGACCACAATTTGAAGTAGTAAAAACAGTGCAAAGCGAATGATATTTTTGAGTAGGCTATTCACGATTTTTAGGATTGTTGTTTTCTAATTCAAATTGCTCTTGGTACCTGAGGTTTTCTACGAGGTATACATACTGAACCGTAAAAAAGTTAACAGCCGTTTTAATTTTGAGGGTATAAAAATTACTTGAAGGGTCGGCTTCAATTTCGGCAACGCGACCTACAACTTGGTAGGGTGGGAAGTTAGCCGAGTAGGTGCTGGTAACAACGGTATCGCCTTTCACCACTTTAGCACCCTTAGAAACGTTACGTAAAAGGAGGTAATAAGGGCTGGCACCATCCCATTCTATACTACCTGCGTTATTGTCTTTTTTTAACATTGCACTCACCCTACTATTGCGGTGTAATAAACTCATTACCTTACTCGTATTTTCCGATACTTCTACAACAACACCTGCGATCCCTTCTGGACTAATGGCGGCCATTCCTTTTTTTACACCTTGTAAACTTCCGCGCTCAAGTGTTAAAAAATTTGTTTGTAATGAAACCGTATTGCCAATAACTTTTGCAGGCAGCCAATTGTATTTTCTGTATTTATTAAGTGAGTCTTTGTATACCGAATCGGTAACAATGCGAATACTAGAATCTGGCGCTGAAATATTTGAGCCTAGTAAATTTAATAAGCGGGCATTTTCTTGCGCTAATTTTTCATTCGTTTCTCTTAAGAAAAAGTAGCCACGCATATTATAATAGCGCTCATTAATTTTTGAAGAGGCATCATTCATTTTTGATGAAAAAAAAGTTTGATGCGAAGTGCTTGCTTGTGTAAGCATATAAATAGAAGCAATTTGCAAAAGCAAAAAGCTAAGTAATGTAAAGTGCTTACGTATGAAATCAAAAATATTTTTCAAGACAATTTATTAGCGCATGATAAACGGAAAACGCTGATAATTTTTTAGTGCTAACCCTGTACCACGCACAACGCTTTTAAGTGGATCTTCTGCAACGTGTACTGGCAATTTAATTTTTGCACTTAATCTTTTATCGAGTCCGCGTAATAATGCACCACCACCTGTGAGGTACAATCCGCGGCGGTAAATATCTGCAGCAAGCTCTGGTGGCGTGGTTTCTAGGGCTTTTAAGATCGCTTCTTCTATTTTAAAAATACTCTTATCAAGTGCTTCTGCAATTTCTTGATAGCTTACCATAATTTGTTTTGGAATACCAGTAACAAGGTCACGTCCGTTAACTGGTAAATCATCTGGCGGGTTGTCTAAATCTTTCATCGCAGCACCCACATTTATTTTAATTTGCTCTGCGGTACGCTCACCAATTAATAAACTATGGTAACGGCGTAGTGCTTCCATAATGTCGGCGGTAAATTCATCACCCGCTACACGAATACTTTGATCACAAACAATACCAGCAAGTGCAATCACGGTAATACCAGTGGTACCACCTCCAATATCAATAATCATATTTCCAACCGGCTCTTCTACATCAATACCAATTCCTAGGGCTGCTGCCATCGGTTCATGAATCATGTATACTTCTTTAGCGCCTGCTTGTTCTGCAGAATCTCTTACGGCACGTTTTTCAACTTCGGTAATAGATGAAGGAATACAAATAACCATGCGCCAGCTTGGAGGGAATAATGGTTTTTTAGGGTAGATCATTTTCATCATCTCCCGAATCATTAACTCGGCGGCGTTAAAATCTGCAATCACACCATCTTTTAATGGACGAATGGTTCTAATGCTCTCATGTGTTTTTTCATGCATCATGAGTGCTTTTTTACCAACGGCTAAAACTTCTTTTAAATTATTGCGGTTTAGGGCAACAATAGAAGGTTCATTTACAACTACTTCGTCGTTGTGAATAATGAGGGTATTTGCGGTCCCCAAATCCATTGCAATTTCTTGCGTAAAAAAGTTAAATAATCCCATGGTATGATGCGTAAATCTTGAGTAAATGTATTACTACAAAGGTGCTTGAAATAAATGGAAATAACAAGGTCTATTCTTACGAATTTTCTCTAGCTATTTTTTTTCAAATTCGTACCCAATATCGCGCCTAAAATAAATCCCCTCAAAACTTATCTTTTCTAGTCTTTGGTGTGCAAGCAAAACGGCGTCTTGAATATTGTTGCCATATGCAGTAACTGCTAAAACCCTTCCACCACTTGTAACTACAGCGTTTTCGGAAGCTTTGGTGCCTGCCTGAAAAACAAGTGTGTCTGTAATAGCGTTCGTATCTTCTAGGCCTGAAATGACCTTGTTTTTTTCATAGTCTCCAGGGTAGCCGCCACTTACAGCCATAATAGTGGCGCAACTTCTGTTATCGTACGTAATATTGGCGTCAATTAAAGTGCCATTATCCATCGCGGCAAATAGGGCAACGAGGTCTGTTTGTAAACGCGGCATTACCACTTCTGTTTCGGGATCACCCATACGGCAGTTGTACTCAATTACAAAAGGCTCGCCCCCTACATTCATGAGTCCAAAAAACACAAACCCATTGTAGCAAAGTTCTTCTGCTGCGAGCCCATTAATAGTGGGCTTAACAATGCGTTCCTCCACCTTTTGCATAAAAGTATCGTCCATAAAAGGAACGGGGCTCACACAACCCATGCCACCGGTGTTAAGGCCTGTATCACCTTCTCCTATTCGTTTGTAGTCTTTGGCATGACCAATAATTTGGTAGTCCATACCATTGGTAAGGGCAAACACACTCACTTCAATTCCAGATAAAAATTGTTCAATCACCACTTTACTGCTGGCGTCCCCAAACTGCTTGTTAACAAGCATTTCATAAAAAGTTTCCAGCGCTTCACCGTGTGTGGTAGCAATAACAACGCCTTTTCCGGCCGCTAAACCGTCGGCTTTTAGTACCACAGGTAATGAATGAGATGCGATATAGTTTTTACCTTCCTCTATATTTTCTAGGGTAAACTCTGCATAGGCCGCCGTTGGAATCTGGTGACGCTGCATAAATTTCTTGCTAAATGCTTTGCTACCCTCTAATTGCGCTGCTTTTGCAGAAGGGCCTACCACTATAATATGTCTTAGTGCCGGGTCCGATTCAAAAAAGTCATAAATACCTTTAACTAGTGGCTCTTCGGGGCCTACTACAACCAGTCCAATTTTATGTTCAATACTCGCTACTTTAATGCCTTCAAAATCGGTAACAGATATATCTAAATTAGTTCCAATGCCTGCTGTGCCTGGATTTCCGGGTGCTATAAATAACGAATCGCAATGATGACTTTGTGCCATTTTCCAAGCAAGTGCATGTTCTCTGCCGCCAGCACCCAATAGTAAAATATTCATAGAGTTAGGTATAATTGGAGAGGCAAAAGTATCATTTTCGGCGGTCATTTGTACGGGTGGTTCGCTGTAAAGATTTTATTGCTATTTTACAGCACCAGAAAATCAATAGATTACAACGATAACGAGCCATTTATGAATCAAGCTATTCCTCAAAAAGGTCATCCAAAAGGACTGTATGTACTCTTTGCTACCGAAATGTGGGAGCGATTTAACTATTACGGCATGCGTGCCATACTGGTACTTTTTATGACCAAGGCGCTTATGTTTGATAAGATTTTTGCATCTAATATATATGGAAGCTACACCGGGCTTGTGTATTTGACGCCGCTGGTGGGTGGTTATATAGCAGACAGGTACTGGGGAAACAAGCGTTCTATTATTTTAGGTGGCTTAATTATGGCCGTGGGAGAATTTGTCTTGTTTTTTTGCGGGTCGATGTATAAGTCCAATCCTGAAATTGCAGCTTTGTTGTTTTTTGCTGGACTTGGACTGATGATTGCAGGTAATGGATTTTTTAAGCCCAATATTTCTGCGATGGTGGGGCAATTATATGCAGAAAACGATAAAAGAAAAGATTCGGCATATACTATATTTTATATGGGCATTAACACAGGTGGTGCTATTGGTCCTTTTGTGTGCGGTTTTTTTGGTGACACCGGCAACCCCGACGATTTTAAATGGGCTTTTTTAGCGGCCGGGATTGGTATGTTACTGAGTGTGGTAGTAATGCATTTTTTTCATAATAAATATGTTGTAGACCACAACAATGAAGTGCTTGGTTTAACACCAAAAGATGCGCCAGCCTTTACCAGAAAGCCTCTCTATGTATTTTTAGGCCTACTTGTTTTTTCATTTATTTCTATTGGACTTATTTATGTAGAAGCCAATGTGTTTAGTTATTTATTTTATTTACTACTTGGATCCATTACGTTAATTGCATTATTAATTTTTACCGATAAAACATTAAGTGGATTAGAAAAGAAAAAAGTATCTGTCATTTTTGTAGTTTCTTTTTTTGTGATATTTTTTTGGAGTGCTTTTGAACAAGCAGGAGCTTCCCTTACTTTTTTTGCAGAAGAACAAACCAACCGTACACTGGGTTCTTATGTGATACCTTCTAGTTTTTTCCAATCGCTAAATTCTACTTTTGTAGTTGCGTTTGCGCCCATTTTTGCATGGCTTTGGCTAAAGCTTGGAAAGTATGAACCAGGCTCTCCAGCTAAAATGGCACTGGGTTTATTTTTATTAGCACTGGGTTATTTATGGATTGCTTTTGGTGTGCATAATGTTGCATCCGGTGTTAAAGTAAGCATGATATGGCTTACGGGTATGTATGCACTACATACTTGTGGCGAGCTTTGTTTATCACCTATTGGGCTATCACTCGTAAACAAATTAGCCCCTATTAAATTTGCCTCTTTGTTAATGGCAGTATGGTTTACAGCCAACGCCTTTGCCAATAAATTTGCGGGCGTTTTAAGTGGCTTATATCCAGATGGAAAAACAACTTATTTTGCGGGTTACACCATTACCAATTTATTTGACTTTTTTATTTTATTTGTAGCGATGGCTGGTGCAGCAGCACTCGTATTATTTTTAATTGCGCGCAAATTAAAAACCATGATGGATTAATCTATCTTGTACATCAACTTCTAAATTTTTAAAAACCAATAATATGTCTGAGCAAAAAAAAGTTTTTAAACCCTTTATTGCACCTGAAGAAAACGTAAAAGAACTAACCGTAAAATCTATACTAGTAGGTAGTTTGTTTGGAGTCATTTTTGGTGCCGCAACCGTTTATTTGGCATTGAAAGCAGGGCTTACCGTATCGGCTTCTATTCCGATTGCGGTAAT
>JBEDIY010000074.1:0-9299 GCA_041173245.1 Bacteroidota bacterium
AATTATTTAGTGGCAAGTACAATGAACTGCCCATCATATAAACTTTGAAAGCCTTCTGTTACAATTTGATCACCAGCTTGTAATCCTGTTTTAATTTCTAGTTGATCTTTGTAGAATTCACCTACGGTTACCATGCGTTTACGCGCAATTAATTTTCCGTTCTCATTAACAGCAACTATAACATACTTACCTGTTTCATCATTTTGCAAGGTGTTAACCGGAATAGCAATGGCATTAGCGGTGCTATAATCTAAAATTTGTACAAGTGCAATTTGATTGGGTCTTAAATCTTTATCTGCAATTACTTTAGCTTCAATATAAAAACTTCTGCTGTTAGGGTTTATGATTTTACCTACCACTGAAATAGTCGCTTGAATGCTTTTTTGTAAATCAGGAAGGTTAATGGTAAGCTTGGTTCCTGTTTTAACACGTTGGCTGTAGTTTTCAGGTACTTCTGCAGTCACCTTTAATTTAGTTGTGTTTACTATTTTAATTTGACCAGGACCTGCAAAAATTTCACCTACACGCACGTTCACGTCTTCTACAACACCCTCTACATCACTATACACCGACGTAAACAGTACTTGCTCGCGGCTAATTTTTACCTGCTCTTGTGCTGTTTTGAGTTGGTTTTCTAATAATTCAACATTGTTTTTTGCTGATATTAGTTGTACTTCTGTTCCGATATTTTGTTCCCACAAGTTTTTTTGCTTCTGGTATAGTGTTTTTGCAAATGATAATTGTGTTTTTAGTGTTTCTAGTCCTTGCTCTGCTGCAATTACAGCTTGACGCTGAATCGCATCATCTAATTTTAAAATCAGTTTTCCTTTAGGGACCACATCTCCTCTTTTTACAAATACACCCTTTACTTGTCCGCCACCACCACGTGCAGTTACATACGATACACTCTCTGATTCTATTTTACCTTGTAAATCAATGTAATGGTTAAATGTTTGAGCAGTAAGAACTGCTGTTACAACTAGCTTGCCTTTTGCCTGATTGGCAGCTGCTGTATCTAGTGTTGTAATTTCTGATTCTAATGCACTCACTTCTTTTTTAAGTGCGGCTAGTTTATTTTTCTTGTCGTTTAAACTTCCACTTTTTTCATTTCCAGTACATGCCGAAAATGCGACTAAAATGCTAATAAGTGAGATTTTAATGAATGCTTGCATGGTATTTTTATTTACGTATTATTTTAATTATAATTTTCCGGTTGCTTTTAGGTAATCAACCCGAGCAATGATAGCGCTGTACATGGCACCAATATAATTGGTTTGTGCAGTTACTAAATCTGTTTGTGCAGCGGTGATTTCTATATTGGATCCGGTTCCTATTTCATATTTCTTTTTTGTTTGCGCATACACCGATTCTGCTAGTTGCATATTTTTCTTTTGATAGCTAAGCGTACTAATGGCCGTTGCAAAATTCATTTTTGCTTGAGTTACCTCTGCGTCAATGGTAAGCCTTAAATTTTGTAATTGATTTTCGGTTTGTTGTAAATCAATTTTTGCTTTTGTGATCCTCGCTTTTCTGGCAAATCCATCAAAAATGGGGGTACTTATATTAAGGCCAACAAAACTTGTTGTAAACCAGTCACCTCCTTTAAAAAAGTTGAACTGATTCCTTTGGGCATTTTTGGTAAATGCGCCCGACATGGCAATAGTGGGTAAATAGCTTAATTGATATCTTTTGATATTGTACTCATTTAGTTTTTTGCCTAAACTTACAGCTTGAAATTCTTTGCGATCGGTATACGCATAGTCTTGATTGCTAGCAACATCTGTTATGATTTGTTCTTCCGAAATTTTGTCTGTTAAAATGAGTATATCTTTTACTGGCATGCCTAGTAAAGTTTTTAGACCGATGTATCCAATTTCAATAGCATTAGTAGCTTTTAATTTTTCTGTTTGTAAATTGGCAATTTGAACCGCTATTTTATCGAGGTCTAACTTTTCTACAAATCCGTTTTTATAGAGCTCTCTAGTGTCGTGTTCTAATTTTTGTAGTCTTTCAACGTTCGCATCTAGTAATGTAATTTGTGTTTTACTTACAACCAACTGATAATAGATTTTATGAATATTGGTTTTTATCATTTCCTCAGTAACCTCTGCTGATTTTTGCTGGAGTGCAATGGTTGCTCTGCGGGCTTGAAGCGCTACAAAAACTTGACCATCAAATAACAGTTGCTGTAGCTGTAAACTTGCATTAGCATTGAATTTGGTACCAAATCTTACTGGGATGAAACTGCCTGCTGTCCCCCCAAAAATTTCACCTGGAAGTAGCGAAACAGGAAGTTCTAAATAATTTACACCACCAACGGTTGCAGTTACAGTTGGCAACGCAGAAGCGGTTACTTCCTTGTTAATGGCTTCCTGACTTTTAATATTTAGGAGCGCATTTTTTACTTGCAGGTTGTTTTTATAAGCATACTCAACACATTGTGTTATGCTAAATTCATTTTTTGTTTGTGCGTCAGCTTTGTTTGCAAACGCCATGAGCGTTATTACAAAGCTTGCAACTAACATCCGTTTCGTGTTCATGTTCATTTATTTTTTCTTTCTTGCTTGTATTGTTCAATTACTTGTAAACCACTTTGAGTAGCCATCCCATGTAAAAAATTATCAGTTGTTTCTGTGATAATTTCAATAGCTGTGAATTTATTGGATGGAAAATGTTCAAAGTCAAACATCAAAAACATATTGGCGAGTCTTAATCTTGTTAATATGTCAATGTTTAATTCTTTTCTGTAAATCCCTTCTGATCTACCTCTCTCAATATTTGTTTTTGTAATACTGTAGAAAAACGTGTTTTTGTGGGCTCTGAATTTTTCAAATGCTTGTCCATGGTATTTTTGTAAATCGTACATCACCGATGGATTCATATGTTTGAGTGTTTCTTGGATATTATCGATGGCTAAAAACACTTCATGTATCGCATTCTCGCTTTTGGCTGCATAATGCGTAAACTCGGTCTCATGTTTTTGTATTTCAATATCAATAACACCTTCTACTAGTGCATCTTTGTCTTTAAAGTACTGATAGATGGTTTTTTTGCTCATACCAAGGTGGTTCGCAATTTCATCCATACTTACGCTCCTTATGCCATATAGCATAAAAAGCTCATGTGATTTGATAGAGATTTTTTCCTGTATTTCCATTTTTGAATTGAGGGTGCAAAACTATGGAAACTTTTTATGTAATCAAAGTTTCCTGTAAAAATAATCCGTAATTTTGATGAGCGGTAGTTTGCGCGAACTATCCATTAACTTGCATCCAAATTTTAACCATGAATACGAGGTATAAGCAGCTTAGAGCCCAGGTCACATTTAAGCGTTTGCTCCAATTTTTCTTTCAGGGTCTTATTGTTTTAGCTCCAATAGCTGTTACCATATGGGTAGTACTAGGCTTATTTCAATGGGTGGATGGATTTTTGCCCAACTTAATTAATACATTGTTTCCCAGTGCTTTAGATAAAAATTTAGATGGTTCTTTGCGTAAAATTCCAGGCTTGGGTTTTATAGTTGTGGTTTTATTGGTACTATTTGTGGGATGGCTTTCTTCACTATTTGTGGTAGAGAAGCTTGTTTCTGTTTTTGATACCATACTTGAAAAGACCCCTGGTATCAAGTTCATTTATTCGTCCGTTAAAGACTTTTTAGAAGCTTTTGCGGGTAATAAAAAGAAATTTGATAAGCCAGTACTCGTTAATGTTGATGCTTCAGGCGTTTGGCGTATTGGATTTATCACCCAACCTTCCAACACAGAGTTTGGATTACCCGATCATGTTACGGTGTATGTGCCCCATTCTTACGCGATTTCAGGAATTACGTATATCGTTCCAAAAACAAATATTAAAATATTAGATAATGTTTCTGCTGCAGATGCTATGAAATATACCGTTTCAGGTGGTGTAACAGATGTTCATGACGATACCATTACCACAGCCCTCAATGAAAATGAAACTGCATAATTTTAATTCTGGACCTTCTATTTTACCGCCTGTTGTGATGCAAAAAGCAGCAGAAGCAATCATGGATTTTGAAGGTTCTGGTTTGTCTATTTTAGAAATAGGTCACCGAACTACACTTTTCCAAGATGTTATGCATGAAGCGGTGCAATCTGTAAAATCACTGATGCACATTGGAGATGATTATGAAGTGTTGTTTTTGCATGGAGGTGCTACTACGCAGTTTATGCAAGTACCCATGAATTTACTCGATGCGCATGAAACGGCTGCCTATTGCGATAATGGCATATGGGGTAATAAAGCCATCAAAGAAGCAGCAAACTTTGGAAACGTAGATATTGTAACAGATAGTACCTCAAATAATCATACCCGTATTGATAAAAATTTTCTGGTAGATCCTGCATCTAAATATTTGCATTTTACCACCAATAATACCGTAGAAGGAACGCAGTGGCATAACCTCCCAAATACAACAACACCGCTGGTTGCAGATATGAGTAGCGATATATTTTATGCGCCTCGTAACTTTAATCAGTTTTCACTAATATATGCTGGGGCTCAAAAAAATATGGGTGCTGCTGGTGTAAATATGGTGGTTGTAAAAAAGGAAATACTAGGAAAAATGGCTAGAAAAATTCCTACCATCATGGATTATCAAAAACATATTGCGGCTGGTTCTTTAATGAACACACCTCCTGTTTTTGCTATCTATGTAAGTCTATTAACACTCCGTTGGATTATTGAACAGGGCGGCCTACCTGAAATGCAATCGCGTAACACAGCGAAATCAAATTTGTTATACCAAACCATTGACTCACTACCTGTTTTTGAAGCACGTGTTGCTAAAGAAGATAGAAGTTTAATGAACGCTGTATTCTTTTTAAAAGATCAAAGTTTAGAAGAAAGCTTTTTAAGTTTATGTAAAGCAGAGGGCATGGTTGGTGTTAAAGGATATAGGACCGTAGGAGGTGTACGCGTTAGTATGTACAATGCGATGCCGCTGTCTAGCGTTCAAACTTTTTGTGAACTCATGAAACACTTTGCATCTGCGCATGGATAAAAAAATGATCAAATATTTTTTTATCCTATTAACATTAGTCTTTTTTACTAGGGAAGCAACTGCACAACAAACCATCATTACTGGTGTTGTAACAGATTTAAATAGTGGCGCACCAATCCCTTTTGCAACGATTGTTTTTAAAAATGGGAGAGGCACGGTGACGGATAGCACTGGCAAGTACAAGCTCGTGGGTACCCATCAAATTGCTAGCATTAAAATCTCCTATGTTGGCTATAAAACAATCACTAAAAATATTCAAGTTGGTAAATCGCAGGTGATAGATTTTATCATGGAAGTAGATCCTTTGCTTTCAAATAATGTAACCGTTTCTACCAATAAGCGCGCGCCGTATAAAAATAAAAAAAACCCTGCAGTTGATTTAATAAAAAGAGTGATAGCAAATAAGCCACTTAACAGACCCGATAGTTATGATTATATTCAGTACGATGAATATGATAAAGTAGAATTATCCCTTAGTAAAATTCCTGAAAAAATTACCAACAGTAAGCTCCTTAAAAAATATCAGTTTTTATTTGATAACCGCGATACCCAAAAAGTTATCGGTAAAACACTGATCCCTATTTATTTAGAAGAACGTTTGTCTACACATTATTTTAGAAGATCACCAGAAAAAACAAAAGATGTTATACTTGCGCAAAAGCGTGTAAACTTTGGTGACTACGTAGATAATGATGGTGTAAGTACCTATTTAAATAGGCTTGTGATGGATATTAATATTTATGAAAATAATATCCCTTTATTTACCCATGAATTTTTAAGCCCCATCGCAGATGTTGCCCCTACATTTTATATGTATTACATAAGGGACACCATTACTGATGCAAATGGACAAAAGTTAGTAAAGCTTTATTTTACGCCACGTAATACGAACGATTTGTTGTTTAGAGGTACCATGTATATTACACTTGATGGTAATTATGGGGTTCAAAAAATGACCATGTTTATCAGTAAAAATGCCAATGTAAATTTTGTAAGGGAGTTAAATATTGATTTGGATTTTGAACAAGGTACAGATAGTAGATATCACTTAATGAAGAGTACTGCATTTACAGAAGCAGCACTAACAAAAAACAGCAAAGGTGGTGTATTTGGAGGCCGAACAGTTTCCTATAAAAATTACACGATTAATAAAGCACTTCCAGACTCAGTGTATGCAGGACTATCGCTGGTAGTGAAATCAGATGCTGCCAATTACACAGATGCGTTTTGGAACACCAATAGACATGACACCCTTACTAAAGCAGAATCTAAGGTTTATAGTAATATTGATAGCCTAGAAAAAATGCCAACCTTTAGAAGAACGATGGCAGTGGTTACGCTCTTAGTGGCTGGTTACACAGCTATTGGTCCTGTTGATTTGGGTCCTGCTGCCACATTTTATAGTTTTAATCCAGTAGAAGGATTTAGACTTAGGTTGGGTGGCCGTACTACCCCAAAATTAAGCAAGCGAATTTATTTTGAAGGTTATGGTGCTTATGGTTTTAAAGATGAAAGATGGAAATATTATGGTGGTGTTACCTACTCTTTAAACAATCAAACGATTTATGCATTTCCCATGCATTTTGTGCGTGCTAGTTACCAGCAAGAAACAAAAATACCAGGTCAAGATTTAGAATTTGTTGCTGAGGATAATATTTTACTTTCATTAAAAAGAGGCCTCAACGACAAGTGGACCTATAATAAATATTTCAGAATAGATTACGTACATGAATTGCCTAGCAGGTTATCTTATACCATTGGGTTTAGAAATTGGCGACATGAAGCTGCAGGAGGGTTGGTATATCAAACGGTAAAAAATGGTCAAACAGTGGTTGTTCCCGAGATTAACACATCAGAAATTACTGGACAAATTAGATGGGCTCCACACGAACAGTTTTTTCAAGGAAAAGTATACCGCGTGGGGATGGTCAATAAATACCCTATACTAACCCTCAATTATACCGCAGGGTTGAAAGGGGTGATGGGTAGCAATTATAAGTACCAAAAAGTAAGTTTCACTTTTGATAAACGGTTTTACTTGTCTCAACTGGGATTTACAGATATCAATTTTGAAGCAGGGCAGATGTTTGGAAAAATTCCATATCCTTTATTAAGTATTCCGCGTGCAAACCAAACTTATGCCTACCAATTAAATTCATACAACCTTATGAATTTTCAGGAATTTGTTAGCGATAGGTACGCGTCTTTATTTGTTGAACATTATTTTAATGGATTGATATTTAACCGTATTCCGTTATTCAAAAAACTAAAACTGCGTGAACAATTAGCAGCAAGGGTTATTTACGGAAGTTTACGTGATGAAAATGATCCTTCAAAAAATCCGGACCTGATTGCTTTTCAAAATTATAATGGCGCTGTTACTAGTTTTAGCCTCAATCAAGGACCTTATTTTGAAGGAAGCATAGGTATTGGTAATATATTTAAGTTTTTACGTGTAGACCTTGTTAAAAGGTTTACGTATACCAATAACCCATACATCACCAAATTGGGTATTCGTACAAGATTTAGATTTGATTTTTAATGCAGGGGAATATGAAACTGAAATATGTTTTTCTTTTTGTGCTAGTCATTTTTATGCATGTGCTTGAAAGTCATGCCAGTGCAGGTTTGGATTCTTTTCCTATTCCTAAAACAGGTCCTAAGCAACTTTTTTATTTGCAAAGAACCACCAATAGTAATACCATCATCTGTGATTTAAATACAGATGCTAACGGGCAGATAATCAAAGACAATCCGGTACACGTATATTGGATACGTTATGACGAAGGGGGTGAAAAAAAAGAATTAAGTTATATTCAACAAACCTTTGCTTATGGGATGAAGCATGAACTACTTTCGAATGGATCTTATAAACTTCATTTTGTTTCCTATAAAAAACAAGTCTTTTATTTAAAGCGTTCTCCAAAAGACAATCAGTACAAAATGTATTTTGTGCTCAATAATAAAGAGTTTGTTTTGCATAAATTATTTGTTCGAATTGATGGTGGATCCTTTTGGGTGCCCAATGTAATTTATATGGAGATACTCGGAAAAGATGAATATTCTGGCACCCCATTTTCATATAAATTCAAGCCTTAATTGATAAGAATTGCCGATATTTGATTCATGGCAAAAATTCAACCTTTTAAGGCCCTGCGACCGCAGCCTCAGCTAGCAAAACAAGTAGCAAGCCAACCTTACGATGTATTAAGTAGTACTGAAGCAAAAAAAGAAGCAGCTGGTAATCCTGCCTCTTTTTTACATGTTACCAAAAGTGAAATTGACCTTCCTGAATCAGTAGATATTCATGACGCATTAGTGTATGAGCAAGCAAAAGAAAATATAACTGCTTTTATAAAACGGGATGTGCTTTTTAGAGAATCTAAAGAGTGCTATTATATTTATCAGTTAATTATGCATGGCAGGGCTCAAACAGGGCTTGTTTGTGTAAGTAGTGTAGATGACTATGAAAATGGTATTATTAAAAAGCATGAGTTTACAAGACCTGAAAAAGAATTAGACCGAATCAATCATATTAAAACCTCGGGTGCACAAACCGGAAATGTTTTTTTAGCGTATCGAAACAATGAAAGCCTAGATGCGTTAATAGAAAATTGGAAGAAAACTAAATCTGCGGTTTACGATTTTGTAGCAGATGATGAAATACAGCATACGATTTGGGTGGTGAGTGATGAGGCTGTTTCCGCTTCTATCACTTCTATATTTGAAAAAGAAATTCCTTGCACCTATATCGCAGATGGCCACCACAGAGCTGCTTCTGCAGCTAAAGTGCGCGCTGCACTCGGTGCTAACGCTACAAAAAATGCGGACTATTTTTTAACCACATTGTTTCCTTCCAATCAGTTGTATATTATGGATTACAACCGTGTGGTAAAGGATTTAAACGGTTTAACAACTGATGCATTTTTAGAAGCTGTTGCCAAACAATTTGACGTGGAGCAATTATCAAAAGAGCCATTTAGTCCATCTATGCTTCATGAATTAGGAATGTACATAAATGGGTGCTGGTATCAATTAACTGCTAAGGCCGGTTCGTTCACCGAAGACCCTATTGGCATTTTAGACGTTACCATTTTACAAAATAATATTTTGGATGCTATACTTGGGATTTCAGATCCACGAACTGATACACGCGTAGATTTTGTGGGTGGTATTAGAGGGCTTCAAGTACTCGCCGACAGGGTAGATAGTGGTCAATTTGCAGCAGCATTTAGTTTGTATGCTGTAACGATTGATCAGTTATTTGCAATTG
>JBEDIY010000075.1:0-7228 GCA_041173245.1 Bacteroidota bacterium
GGCGAATACCGAAAAACAAATAAGAATATTGGTGTCGATAAATTAGAAATACCCGTGGCATTAAGATCCTTAATTGATGATGCTTCGTATTGGCTTGAAAATAATGTTTATGAACCAGATGAATTTGCTTTAAGATTCAAACACAGATTGGTAAGCATACATTGTTTTCCCAATGGTAACGGACGTCATAGTCGAATGATAGCTGATATTATCATTGAAAAAATTTATCAGCTACCTGTTTTCTCATGGGGTAGTAAAAGCCTAACTGATGAAAATGATTCGCGTAAAAAATATCTTATAGCTATAAGGAAAGCAGATAAGGGCAAATTAGACTTATTATTGAAATTTGCAAGATGTTAAGGTTATTAAATCACCCCAAGAACTAGATAGGGATTACATTTTATTGTGACTGTAGGTCCTGATCGTATTACCACCGCGGAGTGTTGCTCTCGGTTGGAACCAGTTAAGGGTTCTTGATGATAGGGCGAAGGTAGAAAGATTTATTGAATGGAGAAATTTTGAAAGTTAAAAAATATATAAGCATTACAGATAGATCTAAGTCTAAAGCAACAAGATACTTTCAAGAATCAGAGGAAATAAATGTGTTTCTGATTAAGGGGTAGGTAGAGTAATTAGTTATGAAATAAATATTTAGAAGGGATTAGGACGATTTATATGGTCGATCGAGGTGTCAATCACTAAGTAAATCAAATATTCTATTTATTTTACTTAATTTATATGAAAAGTTTTATATATTTAATAAAACTATACTATATGGACATCAGTATTAAATGTATTTCATGTGATAAAATTTTAGGTTTCAGCAGCATGACAACACAATCAATAAAACAAAGTGCTAAGCAGGCTTTTAATTGGAAAGTTATGCTAGGTATTAAAAAAATTGAATGGACACCAACTTGTGAAGGTTGTGGCGTAGAGGGAAAAGAAAATTTTTGTTGCCCAAAATGTCAAAGCAAAGAAATTTGGACTGAAGATATTTTGAAAGGTGGCAAACTAATACATAAATGTTCTTAAACCTAGCCATATGAAATATCCTATTATACTAATTATAGTACTGTTACTAAGTTGTAACAACAATACCCCCACAAATGAAACTCAAACTGACAAGGAAACAAGTACAACTAGAGAAACAAAACCTCAAAGCCTAGCAACACAGTTTTTAGGTATATATCATGGCGAACAATCATCTTACTTTTTAAAAAACCAATACGGAGATGATATGATCGTCAATGGTAATAAGGTTTCTGTACCTGGCATTGATTACAAGTTTATTTTAAAAGAAGATGCAATAGCAAATTTGCAACAAACTAGTTTAGAAGATAATAGCCGGTATTATTATGATGGAACCTATTCAATTCTAAAGGAAAATGCAAACTCTTTAACTATTGAATGTAAAATGTCTGATGGAAAGTCTTCTTTTCCATCCTATACTCTAAACATAGATAAGTCAACTTTAAAAGGAACTTGCAAAGGTTCTAATGACCCTGAATTTAAAATTGAAAAAACTAAATAAATTTTCCATCATGAAAAAAATATTAATTATCCTTTTTCTTTCAGCAGTTGTAATCTCTTGTGAAAATAAATTGTCAACAGAGCAATCTAGTTCAACAACTGAAAGTTCAAATTCTCCAGATGAAACCTCAAAATCATCATCAAATGAGATAAATCAAGAAACTACTACTAATGGGATTTATTCCTATAAAGATAATTCTACAGAACTACAAATAACAGTTAGTGGAAATAGATGGATGGGAAAAACTGTCATTGTTTCTGGTTTTGGTTCTGAATACGATAATCAAAATGCCCAATATGATAATGGTATTGTGAATGGCAATGATTTATATGAAAGTTCTGGAAATATAAAGATTGGCTACATAGATGGCAACTCTCTAGTTGCTACAGTATTTGACAGACAGATTACTTTAAGGAAATGAAGAAGATTAAATAAACAAAAAAGGGTTACAATTTACTTGTAACCCTTTTTTGTTTATCAATAATATACATTTAGCCTTTTCGATCTTTCAATGTTGTTAATAAGATTAAAAGAGAAGATAAAGCAAAGACAAATAAACCAATTTGTGGATCAACGCGAACTGATGCACTTGCAGAATATCCACCATATGATGCATTAGAACTTCCACCTGCGTTACCCATAGTAATTAGATAATAAATTGAATCAATTAACATAATCGCTCCAACCATCCAAGTCTGTTTCATTTTATTGAAACTTAGATAAGCGGCTGCAAGGGCAAATATCATACCAGCAATACCAACACCTAATGTGATTCCAGAAATAGCACCAGTACTGTAAGAACCACTGCCAAATCCACCGGCAGAGTATGAGCTAGATCCTTTAGCCCAGGGCAGAAAAACAGAAATAAGAGCTAAAATTGAAAATACCAATCCTAATTTGTTTGCATTTTTCATATAAATTTTTTAAGGTTATAATCTAAAGTTAAGTATTATATACAATATAAAAAATATATTAAAAGAAAATATATCTAACTAATAACCAATTGAATAGGTACTAATAGCTGACATTTTTTGGAAATATGACATATAAATTCATAATTTACCTTATGTATATCTAATTAAAAACAAACTAAACAAATTCAAGTTTATGGACTCACAGCTAAAAGATCTTATTGATATGGCTACGGTTTCTGGTCATTTAAGTAAAGAACACGAAGCGTTAATTTTAGAAAAAGCCCAGCAGCAAAACATTTCTGAGGTAGAAATCAAATTGTACATTGACACTGCTTTACGAAAAAATACTTCTACTGAAAACAAAGAAGAAAGCAGTAAAGTTGAGTGGCTAAAAATAAAAGACTTTAATGTTGGGAATTGGATAACAATTCTAGCCTCTTTTGTCGTAATGATTGCAGGCTTTTTTCCATGGATTGAAGCAAAAGTAAGCTCTAGTGGATTTGGTCAGTCCTTTAGTAGTGGCGCTTCTTCATCTGTTGGTTTTGCATATTCATTTCCTTTTGCACTTATTTGTTTTGTAAATGCCCTGAAAACAAGTTTACATAAATATCGATTGTATAATGCCTTATTAGTAATTGTTGTTTCTATTGGCTTATTAATTGCATATTCTTCTAAAACCACTGCAGGATATTCTGGTATTTCCGCAAGCGCTTCAACACATGCCGGAGCGGGTGTTATCGTAATGTTATTTGGTGGAATTCTATACCTATTAGGAACTATTCTAGCAACCAATAAAGGCGGATCGACAAGTACTATGAAATTAGGTAGATTTCTTTTACTTTTTATTGCCACTTTAGTGCTTTTTTTACCTATTAATATTTGGTATTCATCTTTGTCAAATGCTATTTATGATTTACTTGATTTAAGCTTTCTAGTAATTGCTATTGGAGCTTTATATTTTTATCAAAAGAAAGAGATATTTGTATCTTTAAGACTACCATTCAATATCATTTATATCGTTTTGATCATTGATATTGTATTCAGATATTTTTCATTTTTCCCTGATAGCAATGTTGGCGGCATAATAACAGAACTTTCAAAAAACAATCCCGGTTTTTATCCAGAAATCCCTTCAGAATTAAGTGCCATATCAAATTATAATCGAAATTGGTTTTCATTACCTTATATAAATAGAGCAAATAACTCAGATTTTTCGTTTCTTTTATTATTGAATAATATTGCTGGCTTTGGATTAAAAATTATTATTATTTTATTAAATCTAATTGCCTTTAAAGTTCTACTAAACTCTATTGCGATTACATTTGAACTGGAAGGATTTAAAACAAAATTAAATAACTTAAAAAATAGTATACATCAAAAAGTTGGAGACAAATTATTACTAAACGGATCTTTTAGTAATAAACTCATTAGACTAACCAGCCTTTTCATTTTAGTTTTTGTTGGATTAAAATTAGCTACTACTTTTTTTATCAATAGCTCAATAAACACAAAAGTAAAAGAGCAAACACGTATCGTTTACGATTCTGCATTTGCAAAGCAAGCCATAATTACAGATAGCTTAGCAAAAATTGACTCAATTAACAAACAAATAGATCAACAATTTCAAAATCTGAGTAGTGCACTTTCAGAGCTTCCTATTACAGAATCAGCTTATGAAGATTCAACATTTATTGTTATAGTTGCTATGCCAAATTCATATAATGAAGCGTCAGAAATTTCTGATAAATTAAGTCAGGTAGGAATTAATGCTGGAAATTTTGAGGTCCCTGTTGAGCAATCAAATGGAACTACCAAATATGCTGCTTTTATAGGCTCCTTTAATAATAGACAAACTTGCTTTCAAGCTCTATTTTCAATAAGACAGATTTACCCTGATGCAAAAGCATATTATCGATCAAATGAAACAAATCAAATATCATTGATTGAATAGTAGGTAATCATGATATCTAACCATTTAAATTCAAATAGACCCCAGTTATGCTGGGGTCTATTTTTTAGCTTACTATCTTTTAGCATTTTAAAATTCACTAAACCTCACTCAAAATCAAAGCACGTTTTTTTTGCTTTGTTCATACACAGTCGTTAAAAACGCCTCCATTACGTCATTATAATTTTGCCTCGTTAGCTCTTTAAACAGCAGTGCGTAATAACCATCCCCCTCATTAGTAGTAAAAACGCGCATGTGCTTTGTTCTCATACTATCAGAATCATCAATAATGAGGCGGTCTGGTTTATCAGGCCCAATAATGCCAGCAGCAGCAAAATACTTAGCAGCAGTATGTATTTGCGCCATAGAAACAATAAATGAAACAAGGAATAGGTTTTGAATGGTAAGCTCCTTTGTAAACGCTATGTAATGCCCTTTTTGCTCCATAAACAACCCTGCTAACTTATTATCTATCAGCCCCTGCTTAAAACTCAAATAAGCATCATCTAATTTTTTAACTGGTAAAATAAATAGCATGAGTTTACCCGCTGGATAGTAATTGAGTTCCGTTTTACCCGGATACATTACTAAAATGTTTCCTAATGAAGTAATGGCATTTGAAGCCTCTAGGTATAAAGGATCTTTACCTAAATCCCAAGTGATTGCATCAAATAAAAGGGCTTTTTCGAGAGATTGGTTAACAGTGATTCTGCCCCTTGTACCATTTGAATTAAAGGTTTCGATCTTGCAGCTTGTTAAAGACCATGTTACCTTGTGAGCAAGACTGTTAGAGATTTCTGAAATGTAGTTGGCTTCAAGTGTACTGTCCGTTTCAACAATACTTTGCTTGTCAATAAAGCCATAGCCCATAGACTCAGGTAATTGACGCCCGTTTTTAGAAGTGTAAGCGACTTGCATACTGGTATGATTTTAAGGTTATTAAATCACACCAAGATCTAGATAGGGATTACATTTTATTGTGACTGTAAGTCCTCATCGTATTACCACCGCGGAGTGTTGCTCTCGGTTGGTACCCAGTTAAGGGTTCTTGATGATAGGGCGAAGGTAGAAAGATTTATTGAATGGAGAAAAGATTAAAGTTAAAAGGTTCTTAAAAAGGGAAAAATAAGTATCGCTAATTTCAAAAAGCTATATATAGCAATCCCATTTTCAATAAAATTAAATTACAGATCTCGCACAGGATGAGCCCATAATTTAGCATCACCATCCATTGGCTCACGCCCCATTGTACCTAGGTTACTAAAACTTAGCCAAAAAACCTCCCCATAATTGTTCTCAGAACAACTCCAAAAAGTTCCACTAAAATTAATTCCAAGTGAGCTTAATTTATCTTTATTTTGATAGAAAACTTGAAGTTCATCTCTTGTTGGCAACCTCCAGCCCTTTCCTAAATTTTTACAAGAATTATTTGCTTTTTCCCAAGTCAATGGAAAACTAAAGGAAAATTGAGCAACTTCTAATTTTCCAACTTTAATTGAGTTTCCTATTACTTTTGATGTCTGAGCTTTTGATATTGTAATAGAAAAAACTAAAATAGAAAGAAGAAATAAATTTTTCATAATTCTTGATTTTTGTATTGCTTTTTAATTAATAAAACTGGGTTACACCTATTAACTTGCTTAAGTACCAATTTCGTAGGTAAAAAGAGTTCTGACCGCTCTAACCATAAATTCCTCATTTTTAGAAAGCCTATAATCGACAGCTTTTCTTCCTTCACCAAAATATTGAAACCAAGCATGATCTTGATCAACTTCAGTAGAACTCCAATATAGGCAACCATCTTCAAAGCCTCCAATACTTTTGGAATTCTCATAAATAAGTTCAAGTTCTTCCTTAGTTGGAAGTCGCCACTCATAACCTAATTGGGCACAAGCCTTATTTGCATCATCCCAATTCATTTCATTAGGAAAATCATGCCTAGCAACTTCAATACTTTCTAATTCAAAAGAATTGCCTATAATTTCTTCTTTATTTTTCATTTTCGATTTATTGATTTAATTATATTTTTCGAAGGTCTATGAAATTTACAATCATCTAGCTTAAGTAACATGTCTCTATTTGACAATTTTAGTATTCTATCTTGCATTAAATTAAATAAAGAATTTCCCAATATGTTTAATTCCTTAATAGATATATTATTTATTGAAAATGATTCGGATTCTTCTATTTTAAATTCTATACTATCCAAGTAAACAACTATACGACTAGTATGATTTTGATAATAATTTTCATAAAAATAATCTTCAATTAAATAATTCTTGACGTCTAAGCCAACTGAAAATTTAAATTTTGAGGTTAGGTCATTAAACTTTGATAAAAAAATTAATTTAGAAAAAGTTTTTTGGCGTTTGTAAAGTTTTAGTGTGTTCTCAAATAAACTTTCAAGTGAACCAATTGGATCAATTAAAGAAAATTTGACTTGATTTGTCAAATTCCCATCTACTATAAAAAACTTTTTATCAATACTTTTAAAAATTACTTCCATAATTCCACTAATTATACAAACTACAATTGCAAAACATATAGCACCAATTTACTAATTTTTATATTAATTTTAATTGAATATAATAAATAATACATTCATATGACCTCTACTCAACTTGCCCGCAAACTAAAAGCATCAGAACTCCCTGAAACCTTAACCATCCGAATTCATAGGGCAATATCATGGGTTAAAAGTGCCGAAAAGCAAGACGGGAACTTAGATATGAAGTTCATATCGCTTTGGATAGCCTTAAATACCTGCTATGCGGTGGATTTAAATGGAATTAGCTCTAAACCAGAAAGGGCAAAATTGAGGGACTTCACCAG
>JBEDIY010000076.1:0-3311 GCA_041173245.1 Bacteroidota bacterium
ATGCAGCAGTAAAATTAATTATTGAAAAATATTATTTTATTCAGTACATCCTTGATGTGCAATTAAGAGAGGCTACTGCATATGCGCATGAAAATGGCGTGATTGTAAAAGGTGATATTGCCATTGGTGTTTACAGATATGGAGTTGATGCATGGCAACATCCTAATTTATTTCACATGGGTATGCAAGCCGGTGCTCCTCCCGATGATTTTGCTGTAGCTGGGCAAAACTGGGGTTTCCCCACGTACAATTGGGAAGAGATGACCACCAATGGTTTTGCTTGGTGGAAGCAGCGCTTCGAGCAAATGAGTTTGTATTTTGATGCCTTTCGAATTGATCATATTTTAGGTTTCTTTAGAATTTGGAGTATTCCGATGGACGCTGTTGAAGGAATTTTAGGACATTTTGTTCCTGCTATTCCTGTTCATGAAAATGAATTAAAGGAGCGTGGTATTTATATCAGTGCGCAAGAGTTTGCTAAACCTATCATTACCGATAAAGTGTTGTGGGATTATTTTGGTTACGATAATGAAGTGGTAAAAGCTGAGTTTTTAATCTATGATGGTTTTGGAAAGTATACTTTAAAGTCAGCTTTTGCAACCCAGCGTTTGGTTGAAAAACATTTTTCGGCTTTACCTATTTCTGATTATCATCAAAAAATAAAGCAGGGTTTATTTAACCTCATTAGCAATGTCATTTTTTTAGAAGCCAAAGAAAAAGCATACGCTGGTGGACCCTTTTATCATTTGAGGTTTGGCATCGATAATACGGCTCCATTTAAAGGACTAGATCAAGCGGTGCAGCACCAACTAAAAGAATTGTACGTCGATTATTTTTTTAGAAGACAAGATGATTTTTGGAAAAAAGAAGCCCTTAATAAACTACCTGCACTTAAGCGTGTAACCAATATGCTTGTTTGTGGCGAAGACCTAGGTCTCGTGCCTTCTTGTGTGCCCGATGTGATGCATCAATTGGGCTTGTTAAGCCTCGAAATACAAAGGATGCCTAAAAATCCGCACACGCCCTTTTTTCATCCAAAAGACGCACCTTATTTAAGTGTGGTAACGCCTTCTACACATGACATGAGTACCATTAGAGGATGGTGGGAAGAAAATGCACATCAAACACAGGCTTTTTACAATCATATTTTAGGTGAGTCCGGAAAGGCGCCGCAGTTTTGTGAAGCAAATATTAATAAGGCCATTATTATGCAGCATTTGTATGCACCAGCTATGTGGGCCACTTTCCAGTTGCAAGATTTACTCGGTATCGACGCTCATTTGCGCAGACAAAACCCCCATGACGAGCGGATCAATGTTCCTGCCAATCCTACACATTACTGGCAGTACCGTATGCATATGACCCTCGAAAATTTATTGGAACAAGACGGTTTTAATAGTGAGCTACAGGCTTGTATCGCTTCTAGTGGTAGGGCATAAGAGGGCCATTGTACTGCTTTCTGCTTTATATTTGTTCTACCTAAATAATACGCATTGCAACTCAATTATAAATCTATTGCCTTACCGTTCGAGTATCCATTTACCATTTCAAATGGCCGTACAAAAACGCATCAGCCTTCTTTAGTTGTTTCTTTATCATTGGGTAATTTTACTGGTTTTGGGGAAGCGCCTGCCATTGTATATTACGATGTGACTGTCGAAAAAATGATCGAAGACCTTGAGTCTAAGCGCGCGATGGTTGAAAAATTTGCGCTCACAGATCCTGCGCGTTATTGGCATTATTTACATCATTTGTTTCCTAATAATCCCTTTTTAGTATCGGCACTTGATATGGCCTGCTGGGATTTGTATGGCAAAATGAAGGGGCAGCCACTCTATACATTATGGAATACAACTTGGCAAAATACACCTGTAACGGATTATACCATTGGTATCGACACCATACCAAAAATGCTAGAAAAAATGAAGGCCAAACCTTGGCCTGTGTATAAAATAAAATTAGGCACGCGTGAGGATATTGAAATCATGGAAGCCTTAACAGGAGCTATTAGTGCTGTTTTTAGGGTTGATGCCAATGCGGGTTGGACCACCGAAGAAGCGCTTTTAAAAATTCCAATTCTTGCAAAAATGGGTGTCGAATTTATTGAGCAACCACTTGCCAAAGACAATTGGGAGGGTATGAAAATATTATTTGAAAAATCGGAACTACCATTATACGCCGATGAAAGTTGTGTGATGGAATCCGATGTTCAAAAATGTGCAGGTCACTTTCATGGTATTAATATTAAGCTTACCAAATGTAGTGGGCCTACACCTGCACTTCGCATGATTGAAACGGCCCGATCCCTCGGTTTAAAAGTGATGATGGGCTCTATGAATGAGTCTAGCATTGGTTCTGCGGCCATCGCACATTTTTTACCACAACTCGATCATGTCGATATGGATGGGCCGTTATTGTTATCGGAAGATATAGCTACAGGCATCACATTTGACAACGGTGTAGTTACTCTAACGAACAAGCCTGGTTTAGGTATTACGCTACTATAAATTACTGCACATGACTCCTGAGCGCTACAACCGTATGTTATCGGTGATTAAAAATAGACAAACCAATTTAACGGTGGTGATGGAAAATGTAAATGATCCACACAATATATCGGCAGTTATGCGTACCTGTGATGCGGTTGGTATTCAGGATATTTATATCCTTAACACCAAAATTGCAAAGCATGATTATTTTGGTGTTAAAAGCAGTAGCAGCGCCGCTAAATGGCTAACGGTTCATCAGTTTACCAATGCCCAAGAATGTTTTACGGCGCTCCGTAAAAATTATAATAAAATTTACACAACTCATTTATCTAGTGACGCCGTAAGTTTATATGAAATTGATTTTACAGATTCGGTAGCGCTAGTTTTTGGTAACGAGCATGATGGCGTAAGCGAAGAAACAATTGCACTTGCCGATGGTAATTTTATTATTCCGCAACTTGGGTTTATTAAAAGCTTAAATATTTCTGTGGCCTGCGCTGTTTCTATTTATGAGGCACATCGTCAGAAAATGGCAGCTGGTCATTACAAAGCGCAAACAATGACTGCGGAGCGTCAAGAAAGTTTGCTCGCAGATTGGTGCTCCGACGATTAATTTTTCGCAATTAATTTTTCGCGATTAATGTTTCGCGATTAATTTTTTACGGACTGATTTTTTTGCTTTGTCAAATAAGTAAGGCTTACATTTAATTCAAATCCAATTAATAGGATGAGTGAGTTGATATACAATAGCAGCATAATAATTAATACCGTTCCAATAGATCCATATACTTTGTTGTAATTAGAACTGGCAAACATATCTAC
>JBEDIY010000077.1:0-17168 GCA_041173245.1 Bacteroidota bacterium
TCATTTCTTCCTCGGTTCGCCTTATATAAGGCTGGCTACTTTTGGGATAAACCTTGACCTTTTTAGGCCTTTTTTCTGTCATGCTGAATAGTTTGTTGTAAAGCTATTCCAGGACAAGACACTTACAAAATCTATCTGAAAATCAAGCAAAAGAGATATATAAAAAATTATATTGGGATCCAATTCATGCCGAAAACATTATAGACGGTGATCTTAGATACTTATTATTTGATTTTTATGTTAATGCCGGCAGCAATGCTGTAAAAGTTTTACAGAAAACTATAACTGAAGTGGGAGGGCCTCCAGTTTCATTAGACGGAATTATTGGGGCAAATACACTTAATGCGATAAATTCAATTAATCCTTTTACCCTATACAATACATTTAAAGCAAATAGACAGCAATACTATAATAAACTAGTTTCAAGAAATGCAAAACTGAGTAAATTTTTAAACGGTTGGACAAATAGAACAAATAGGTTCTTAAACAAAACAGCAATTTCTAATATTAATGTAAATTGCTGATAAACAATAATAAAATAATAAGAAGTATATGAAAAATAAATTAATAACATTAGTCATTTTTGCGTTCATATTATTTTCATTTACAGAAAATAATATTTTATCTGACTATTCAGGAAAATGGCAGTCTGAGTCAGCAAACTCTTCTTTTGAACTGAATTTAATTCAAACAAATGAAAAAGTTAGAGGCTCCCATTGTTCAGTCCAATTAAATGGCAATAGAATAGATTGCTTTTTTGAAGACACCGATATCACAATTTTTGGAGATGCTGACAATTCTGATAGCATAAGAGTTACATTTATTAGTCAGATATCTCAAAAATCTGGAATCGCAAAAATAAAAAGACTAAATACTACTTCAATTGAATGGGAAATACTTACTAAGCCACAAGGAGAGTTTTATTTACCTAATAAAATCATTCTTACGAAACAATAGTTTGATATTATTAGGAACTACTGCAAATAATCAATTTTCATATTAATAAAATCAAATTTAGAGATAAAGTGAAAAAATTAATTTATTATACTATCACTTAACCCGAACATCAGCTTACTATTCCAATTAGACTTAATATGTTCACTCAATCGTTTAGCAGTATCTAATTTACTAACCCTAATATATTTCAAAAAAGAGCGTTCGGTTCTATGTCCAGTTATCTTCATTAAATCAATAGTTGGGAATCCCTGCAAATAGTAGTTAGTTGCAAATGACCTGCGTGCTGTATGGCTTGAAACTAAATTTGCTAAAATATCCTTTGGCCTTGCACTAATCCTTCCTACTTCAGTAAACTCAGCTAATTTGCAAACGTCCTTTATATAATCATTGAATTTTTGATTACTTATTGTTTTAGGAAGCTTATTAGGGCGGTCGGTATATTTTTCGAAAATTTCCAAAATAACTGGATTACATGGTATTATAACCAACTCCTTAGTTTTTTGTGTAATTGTCTTTATAAAATAGTCACCATCTATTTGAATGATATTTTCAGGTTTTATATTACTGAAATCCGAAAACCTTAATCCAACCCATGCACCAAATATAAAAAGGTCTCGTACTTCATCCAGTTTCTTATTAGCAATCTTTAAAGCATATAATTTAGCGAGTTCATCTTCTGTCAAATACACGTGCTCTGTATCTTCCTCATTATATGAGAATTTCTTGTGCTTAAATTTCATATTATCTGTATACTCTAAGTCTACAGCTTCTCCCATAAACACTTTTATTATGGCAATATCTTTGGCTACAGTATTCACTTTTAGCTTTCTCGTGTTCTTTAAATAGTTTACATAGGAATAAAAGAAGTCCAAATCTATTGAATCAAAATCTACCCTACTTTTAGAATATTCTTGATATTCTTTAAGGTGTTTTGCTACAGCAGCATAATTATCTAAGGTTTCCTTACTCTTATCTTTACCCTTAAACTTGATTTCTCCAATAATAAATCTTTGGGCAAGCGTAAATAAGGTTGGCTTATTAGGATCACTTGCCTTGTTATGATTCTTGTCTATAAGTAAATCAAGGGTTCGTTTTAAAATAATTGGGTCGGGAATACCATCCTTTAACGCTTCTGAATATGCACGCAAACAAGCAGCCTCTAAATTGTCAAGCATGTCATTTAAAGCAAACTTACCATCGTTGGTTGTTGCCAGCTTGTTCTTAACTCTTTGTTTATTGTCATTCCAATCTGCAGGCTTTACTGATTGCCCAAACTCATATCTTAACCTACGCTTTTGATAAGCAAAGTCTAATACGATATTAGAAAAACCATCTTTCCCTTCTGGCTTTATTCTAAAATTAACTTGTGGTTTACGTGACATAGTTCCTTCCCTTTTTGGAAAGGTACGAATTAAATTCATATTAGGTGACACTATAGGTGACACTAAAATTGAATTCCGTTGCTATTTAAAATGATAGTAAAATTATATTTATATTGATAATCAATGATTTAGTATCCAACTATCACTAAAAATCATAGTTAATATCAATAAGTTCCTGTTCTCCCCCTACAGCAATAAAAAAGCCGCTTCCATAAGGAGCGGCTTTTTTATGTATGCAAAGTGACACTATGGGTGACACTAATTAAAATTTCAAATTTTTAAAAGCACTAAAATACAACCAGTGCCCAAAGTTATTGGGATGATTTATATTATTTGCTAATAACGAAGGCTGATCTTTACGTGCAAATACTTTTTCAAATACACCATACACATCTACATAGGCACAATTAGCGGCAGCTGCTGCTTCTTTTGCAGCCTGGGTATATAACTCCATAGAGTGGCTAGAATAATGCCAGTTCTCATTAGGCCTAAAACAGGAATAAATAATAACTTCTGCATTTTTATTTTGCTTACTTTTTTCTGCGAGAGCGATAAGATTGTTTTTATATTCACTTGTTGTTATACCGCCCACATTTGCTTCATTCATACCCCAGCCAAGTAGTATCAAATCTGGATTTTTTTGACCCACAGTTGCATCCCATTTTAAAATAGCTTCTGTTGTTGTATAACCTGGTAATGAAGCCTCTTCTAATTTAATTGTTGAGGTTGGATACTGTTGTTTTAAATAATCTACCCACCTATTTTGATACCGCAATTCTTCACGTGAAGCCTCACCACCGGCTGCTATGCTATTCCCATAACTCACAATATTTACAGGGATTCCACGTAATAATTTATTTTTAAATTCGGATAAATAATTACTTTGACCAGTTGTTCCAACTAGTAAATCATTTTTTTTAGTTGTATAATCTACCCAAATAAAATATGGAATGTTACTGTAGCTTGAAAAGTTATTTTGGTCAAAATCTGTTTTCCCAAATAAAGTATGCTTTGCATAATTAGGAATACGAGAATTTACTGTTCTTGCTATTGTGCCATTTCTATAATCGATGGTATAATCGGTTCCTTCTTTGTAGACAATTGAACCCGAATCGGAAGATAAATAAGTACTGCGTACCCTTACCGAACCTTTAACAATGGATGCATATAAAAAATTAGACGAAGTTGTAGCAGCAAGAACAAATGACTCTCCTTCTATCGTGTTTTTCCCTTTTGATGAAGCAGAAGGTTGCACCATTTTGCAGGACCAGACCAAGCAGGTAAAAATTAGTACTACAAATAAAGGTGGTTTCCCAGATGCGAACATTCAAAACGATTGAAGCACAAATCTAGTTTTATTTATATAAGTTTAATCATTTATATAAACAAAAAATTTATTTGACTCCAATCAAATGGTTCGTAGCAACTATAAGTTCCCTTTCTTTAATTCACTAACAGCAAAATCGGTGGCTCTTGCCGTAAGGGCCATATACGTTAAGGAAGGATTCTGACACGCCGATGATGCCATACTAGAACCATCCGTAATAAATACGTTTTTTGCATCGTGCATTTGGTTCCACTTATTTAACACAGAGGTTTTAGGATCTTTACCCATGCGTGCCGTTCCCATTTCATGAATACAAAATCCGGGAGCTGGCATGGTATCATAAGTTGAAACATTTTTTAAGCCCGCTGCTTCTAACATTTCTGCTGCGCTATTTTTCATATCCACGCGCATCTTCATTTCATTTTCTTTGAATTCACAATCAATATCAAGTAGCGGTAAGCCCCACTTGTCTTTTTTATCTTTACTAAGGGTTACTTTGTTTTCGTAGTAAGGCAAATGCTCACCCCATGAACCAATCCCCATGGACCAGTTACCTGCTTCTGTGATGCTTTCTTTAAATTCCTGACCAACCCCTTCTCCCTCTTGTCTTCCCCTACCTGCGCCGCCTTGGTAGCCAAATCCACGCACATAACCTGCCGACGATCCACCATCTAAGTTTCTAAACCTAGGAATATAAATACCGTTGGGTCTTCGGCCATACGTGTACTGATCTAAAAATCCTTCATACGTTCCAGAAGCACCCACGCCATAATGGTGGTCCATTAAATTGTGGCCTACTTGTAAACTACTATTACCAAAACCTTCAGGAAATACGTCCGAAACAGAATTCAATAAAATATGTGAAGTGCCTAAGGTAGATGCATTTAAGAAAACAATTTTTGCATAATACTCTTCCGTTAAATTGGTATTCGAATCTAAAATGCGCACCCCTTTTGCCCGGCCGGTTTCTTTATCGTATAAAATTTCGGTGGTGATGGCATCTGGACGGAGCGTTAAATTTCCTGTTGCAAAAGCGGCTGGAAGCGTTGCTGCATTTGAACTAAAATAGCCGCTAAATGGACAACCTTGATGACACTTGTTTCTAAATTGACAAGGACCACGCGTTCCAATTTTTGCAGTGTGATTGGCAGAGCGTCCAATAATCATGGGACGACCCATTTTTGTTTTTAATTCACCAGCAACTAGCTTTTCTACACAATTCATTTCCATAGCAGGCATGAACTCTCCATCAGGAAGCATGCTCAAGCCATCTCTATTTCCACTGATACCGGCAAATTTTTCTACATAACTATACCATGGTGCTAAATCGTTGTAACGAATAGGCCAATCAGTTCCATGACCATCTTTTGCATTGGATTCAAAATCGAGTGGACTCCAACGGTAGCTTTGACGACCCCACATCAGTGAACGACCGCCAACATGATTGCCTCTAATCCAATCAAAAGGTTTTACAGCATTGTAAGGATGATCATTGTCGTTTACAAAAAACTTTTTTGAAACTTCGTCGTAAGCGTAACACTTACTTTGTATGGGCGAATTTTTTTTATCTTCTTGGGTTGACCCATTACGGTGTTCTAATTCCCACGGATTTTTTTCGGTTCCCTCGTAATCTTTTATATGCTCTACATTACGGCCACGCTCTAATAAAATTGTCTTGAGTCCTTTTTCCGTTAATTCTTTAGCAGCCCAACCTCCAGAAATACCAGAGCCTACTACAATTGCATCAAAAATGTTTTGCTTTGCCATAGATTACTTTTGTATCAACAAAATACGAAAAATAGTAATCCATTAAACACCCTGTGCCGTTGCGTACTTTTTTAGTTGCTTGTCCATAACGCCAAACCAACAAAAAGGAACTAGCGCTAATAATATCATGCCCGGATAACCCGTAGGCATTTGAGGAGCCTGATCCATACTTCTAAGTATTTGGTACTTTCTGGATGCTAAATAATGGTGGTCACTATGCCTACTCAATTCAAACAATAATAAACGGCCAAAAATATGATCGCTATTCCAACTATGCTCGGGAAGCACACGCTCGTACCTTCCTGTATCATTTATTTTTCTGAGGAGTCCATAATGCTCTATATAATTAACGGCTTCAAGTAAAAGCCCGCCAATAGAGGCTGCTATTAAAAAGCCTACCATTGCCTTCATGCCAAAAAAATAAAACACCGTCATTACAAATACAAGTTGAATGACCTGAAATAAAACCATTTCATTATTAAGTTTTGGAAATATTTTATTTTTTTTAGTTGCATCAGCTACTGCAATATGCCAGGCGCTCAAATAGGTCCCAGGCAAGGTTTGCAGCCAAAAACGATACAAGCTTTGGTTTAATTTTGCGGTGCTAGGATCATCTGGTGTAGCTACATGCTTGTGGTGTCCTTTATTGTGTTCAATAAAAAAATGCATGTATAAACTCGTAAGCAAAAGTGATTTTGCAAAAAGCTGTTCTACAAAATTTACCCGGTGCCCAAGTTCATGCGCCACATTAATTCCAAAAATACCACACAATAATCCCATGGCAATAACACGGCCTACTGTATCAGATAATGATACTTCTGTAACGACCATGCTTTTTAAAAAAAGCCATAATGCAACAAATTGAAAAACAACAACGGCATACAAAATATAATCGTAAACAGGGTTAACCTTAAGTATATCCTCTTCGATTGCAGACAAATTATTGTTTGCTGGTTTTACCATTATTTCAAGCACAGGGATACATATAAATGCATACACAAGCGGCAACCAGGTGAATACCCCGGTTTTGATAAAAGCTAAAATCGCGAGTCCATAGAGCGTAAATGGAAGTATGTATTTAAAAGCACGCGTCATTAGGGATCAATTAGAGCAGTAATTTATAAATATTTTAGCAGATTTACACATTGGCTTACTTTTGCCCCATGGGACAAAAAAAGCTAATTAGGTTTGAAGCCATCAAAGGATTTGAAAATGTATTTGAATACCCAGTAAACGCTAAAGGCACATGGAACGGGTTTTTTAAAAACAACAATCCCATTACATTAGAATTAGCTTGTGGTAAAGGAGAATATGCAGTTGGCCTAGGTAATATGCATCCTAACCGTAATTTTATTGGCATCGATATTAAAGGAAACAGAATTTGGAGAGGTGCCACAAATGCCCTAGAACAGGGCCTCAAAAACGTGGCATTTATTAGATCGCATATTGATAAAGTGCCGGATTACTTTAACGCTCAAGAGATTGAGGAAATCTGGATCACTTTTCCTGACCCACAATTAAAGGGGGCGCGGGCAAAAAAACGCCTTACCCACCCTAAATTTTTACGTTTATACCAGCAAATACTAAAACCAGGTGGTATTATTCATTTAAAGACAGATAGCCCGGATTTATACCAATTTACCAAGCTTATTATCAACTTATTTGAACTTCCTTTGTTAGAGGATATGGACAATGTATACGCGGTCGCAAATACTAAACCTGAACTGCACATTAAAACGCATTACGAGGGTTTAGACATTGCAGGCAGTAATCGTATTCATTACCTGGCTTTTTCCATTAACAAAGAATTGCCGCTAGCATTAGATGCGCAATTAAAAAGTTTATTAAGTGAACACGAACCTGATTAAAGACATAGACTATTATACGGATCCTTCTGGTAATTTTGTATTTACAGAAGCGTATCATGTAGCTAAAGGTTACTGTTGTGGTCATGGTTGCAGGCACTGTCCCTATGCCTACGAAGCGGTTCCAGAACCACGTAAGCAACTGCTGCTTAATAAAGAAATTCATGAATTCCGCGAGCCACAATAAAAAAACACCTACAAACGCTGCCACTTCAAAAAACGCAAACGCCATTAAACCTCTAGACGGCCCTAGTTTTTTTGAACTGGTGTATCAGGTGGTGAGGCTTATTCCCAAAGGACGTGTATCAACCTACGGTGCCATTGCCGCTTATCTAGGAAGCAAGCAAAGTTCCAGAGCTGTGGGCTATGCATTAAATGGCGCCCATTTTATAAAGCCTAAAGTGCCTGCACAAAGAGTAGTCAATAGAAATGGCATGTTAAGCGGTAAAGCACATTTTGAAACACCTACCCGCATGCAGGAGTTACTTGAAAAAGAAGGTGTACTAGTAAAAGAGGAGATCATCCAAAATTTTAGCAAACACTTTTGGGATCCTATGACGGAACTTGGTTTTTAAACCTCGCTACATTAAGCGTAATAAGGCGCAATAAACCAATATACCACAGGACCTGTTACTGCTACATAAAACCAAAGTGGCCAGGTAATTTTAGCTAGTTTTTTATGTGTAGCAAACTCGGCAGTAAGTGCACGATACGCTGTAAATAAAATGAAAGGCAATATTACTGCAGCTAAAAATATATGCGTACTCAAAATAAGTAGATAAAGTGTTCTGAAAGAACCTACCGCTGCAGTTTCTGCTTCACTTAATAATCCATCATGATTGGTATCCCCAAACTTTGCTTCGCCAGCTAACAAATGATGGGCAATATAAGACACTAAAAAAAGTACTGATAAAACAAGTGCCGCCATCATCATTTTTTTATGCAGTTGGTAGTTACCATTTCTTACAGCCACCAGTGCAGCAACTAGTAATACCGCAATAATTGAATTGATGACTGCATTTGCTTTTGCAAAAACGTGTACATCAAAACCTAAATCAACATCCAATTTAAATTTGCTAAGTAACACTACAACCGTAAACACCACCACAGAAAAAATTCCGATAAGCCATTTAGCAAGTTTGTCGTTTTTTGAAATAGATGCTTGTAACATAGTATAGTTTTTAAGTAATATTTTATCCGTTAATTTTTCTGCGCTGACGCATATACACTACAAAAAATAATATGGCAGATATGATAATTAACCAAAGCCAAGATAGGTCAAGTATTTTTCTGAAAATAGCGCCTTTATTTTTCTTGTCTTTTTCAAGCATGAGTAATCCAATATCTCTTGCTAGTTTAGCCATCGAACTTGAATCAAGCCCATTGTAATAGCCTCTCACATAGCGGTCTTTGTCGAGTAGCACAAACCTTGAAGTATGCACAAAGTCAGGACTGATAGGCTCTTCACTAAATTTGTCGACCCTTAATTCTTCAAATGCAAATTTGTAAATACTGTCTCTATTGCCAGTTAAAAACCACCAGTTATCGTGGTTGGCACCAAAAATATCAGCATAATTTTTAAGAACTGGTACAGAGTCTCGCTCTGGATCTACAGTAAATGAAACGAATTGAACAACAGCCGTATCAATTTTCTTGCGCACATTGCCTCCAAGCTTAAAAGAGTACTGGAGTTTTTGCATATTATGGGTAAGCTTAGGACAAATACTTCTACAGCTCGTAAAAATATAATCCACCACCATTATTTTAGAACCTTTGTCATATATACTTACAGTGTCTCCTAATTGATTTACAAGACGAATATTTGCTGTTTTATGCCACACGCTATCCGTTATTTCTTTGCCGTTTTCTACCTTTGTTAACACCGTATCCAATAAATACTTACGCGGCATATTTACCGCATTTTCACTGGCTGTTTTGAGCCATAAATAGCATCCTAAAGGAAGGCCTAAAGCGATTAATAATCCTAAAATTGAATTTTTACTCATGGTAACATGGTTGGTATAAAAAAACCACCAAACAAAGGTCGGTGGTTTTACTTATTTGATAACAATTTCATTTAGTGTTTGTTCTCTACCACAGCAGTATCTTTAGCATGCGCTGTAGTATCTGCAGTTCCGTGCGCTGCACCAGCGGCATGACCACCACCATGACCTTCGGCCTTTTTTTCTACCTTAATCGTAGAACGTTCTTTAAAATATGGATCGTAGGTGTTACGCAAGTTTTTGAATGAATTACCGTCAATCAAAAAAGCGCCAATGAACCATACAAAAAGACTTAGAGGCACCACAACCGTCATGATTAGGTTTTTTAATTCGTGCTTCAAGTGCATAAAATAAGCAACGATATAAAAGGCTTTCGCCAACATTAAAATAATGATAGTGCCTTTAATAGCAAGCCTTAAAGCCTCTGAAGTAATATCAATCATCCAGAAACCAAGTATTAATTCTACAATGGTTAATACTGATAATATGATAGTGACTTTTTTTATTTCTCCAGTTCCGTGGTTTTCTTCGTGGTGTGCAGTATGTGACATCAGGTTCTAAATTAATATTGTTGAAAAATTAAATTATACTAGGTAGAAGCAAGTGAATACAAATACCCAGACTAAATCTACAAAGTGCCAGTACAATCCAGCTTTTTCGATCATAAGGTAATGACCACGTTGTTCAAATTTATCCAAGAGTGTCATGATCAACATAATGATATTGATAACAACTCCTGTAAATACGTGGAACCCGTGGAAACCAGTGATGGTAAAAAAGTAATTGGTAAAGTTGGTAGAAGAAGCAGTTCCATCGGCATTAATAAATGGATTGCGGCCCCACCATGCACCTTCGTGGTGTAGATGATTCCACTCCCAAGCTTGGCAGCTTAAGAACGCAATACCACCAACGATGGTCCAAATCATGTATTTAACGACAGATTTTTTGTCCATTTCCTGACCTGCTTTTACAGCAAGTACCATGGTAACAGAACTCACAATCAAAATAAAAGTCATTACTGATACAAACACAAGTGGCGCATTTACCCCTTCTGGTGCAAAAGGGAAACTTTTGAACACAACGTTAGGGTCAGGCCATCCATTGGTTGAAAAACGAATGGTTCCATAAGAGATAAGAAAAGCGCCAAATGTAAAGGCATCACTCATTAGGAAGTACCACATCATTAACTTGCCGTACTCGACATTAAATGGGCTTTTACCACCACTCCAAGACTTTGTTGTATCTACTGTTGCTGTTGACATGTCTTATTAAAAATTTCGTTGCAAAAATATTGGCTATCAGTCAAAAAAGACGTTTTCTGTGTAACTTTTTATTTGAATTAAGCAATCAAGTGAAAAAATATAAATAGGTAAATCCAAAGAATATCAACAAAATGCCAATACGTAGCCACTATTTGTACAGGCACTAGGCTCAATTGGTCTTTTTTAAGCCAAAAAGATCTAAAAAATAGAACTACTAAGGCAACTACACCACCAAGTACGTGGAGCATGTGCATCCCAGTGATAATAAACAAAAAACTAGATGACGAGTTACTTTGGGTGCCAATAAGGGCAATACCCCTCATTTCTAAGTCTTGAAAACCGGTCCATTGCATTTTTACAAACAGGATCCCTAAAATAGAAGTTATTGTAATTAATAATTTATAAGGGACTAGCTTACCTGCCTTTAAGGCTACATTAGCCAAATAAATTGTTAAGCTACTTGCAAGTATAACAGCAGTTGAGTACCAGAATACAACCGGTAATTCAAAAGCCAACCAATTTCCTTGGTTCTTTTTAACAATGTAGGCACTAGTCATACCGGCAAACATCATAACGATGCTTCCGATAGCAACCCACATGATAAAACGGTGTGGATGAATTCTTTGCGGTTCTGTTGTTGTAAGTGTTGACATCCTCAATTAATTTAAATATGTAAACTCTATTTTATTTTATCTGCGAGTAATGCTAGTAATACAATTGGTAAATAAATATAACTACTAAACATAACGCGCCTGGCTGATTTAACATCCATTTGCTGGTACAACCTGATACTTTGTACCACCATAAACACATTACACATCATTACTACTACCGCACTTATCATTCCTGTATATCCAAAATAATATGGCAAAATTCCTACTGGGATCATAAGCACCGAATACATAATGCCCTGAATCGCAGTAAATTTAGTAGGCCCTTTATCTGCGGGCAACAACTTAAATCCTGCCTTACTATAATCTTCATGTGCCACCCAAGCAATCGCCCAAAAATGCGGAAACTGCCATAAAAATTGAATTCCAAAGTAAATCCATCCGCCCAAGCTAAAATCATCATTACCTGCCACCCAGCCAATCAAACAAGGAAGCGCGCCAGGTAAAGCGCCCACCAATACGGCAATGGAATTTATTTTTTTAAGCGGTGTATATATAAAAGCATATAAGAACAAACTTAATGCCGATAAAAGCGCCGATGACAAATTAAAAAACTGCCACATCATACCCACTCCTACAACACCTGCTATAACTGCAAATGTGTATGCTTCTTGTTGCGACATCCTTCCAGCTGCAACAGGTCTCGAACCCGTGCGCTTCATCATGGCATCGGTATCTTTCTCTACTGCTTGATTGATGGCATTTGCACTACCTGTAACTAGCATTCCTGCCAAAAACAAGATAGCAATCATCCACCAATCAAACGCTTTTACATTTGGCGCAAGTAAGTAACAAACGACACAAGAAAACACAACCGTAAAACTCAGCGTAAATTTAATTAGCTGGTAGTAGTCTTTGGCTTTAGTGGCAAAAGAAACGCTACGATTGTTTTCGTTATCCATTTTAGTGCTGACTTTCGTCTGCTCCAACAGGTGTTGTTTGTGGTATAAAGTCTACGCCATCTTTACCATAATCATATGCCCAACGGTGCACTTCTGGAATTTCACCTACCCAGTTTCCGTGACCCGGATGAATTGGTGCTGTCCATTCTAAAGTATTCGATTTCCAAGGATTAGGATCTATTAATTTTCTTCCTTTAAATATTGAATAGAAGAAATTGAACAAGAATGATAATTGAACCATAAACACAATCATCGAAACAAGACTGATGAATTTATTAAGCTCACCAAACTGCTTGAAGCTTTCCCAAATACTAAAATCGTAATAACGACGTGGCATACCTGCTAAACCTTCGTAGTGCATTGGCCAGAAAATCATATAAGCACCTGCAATAGTTACCCAGAAATGAATGTAACCAAGTGTGTTGTTTAACTGCTTGCCATACATTTTAGGGAACCAGTGGTAAATACCTGCATACATACCAAACATAGATGCAACACCCATTACAATATGGAAGTGTGCAACCACAAAGTAGGTATCATGCAAGTGAATATCGAGTGCGGAGTTACCCAACCAAATACCCGTTAAACCACCTGAGATAAATAAGCTTACAAAGCCAATAGCAAATAGCATAGCTGGGGTAAACCTGATATTTCCTTTCCACAAAGTAGTTAACCAGTTAAATACTTTGATTACAGATGGAACGGCAATTAATAAAGTTAAAAGCACAAACACAGATCCTAAGAATGGATTAAGACCCGTTACAAACATGTGGTGCGCCCATACTAAGAATGCTAGAATTGCAATTGCAAATAAAGATCCAACCATCGCCATGTAACCAAAAATTGGTTTACGCGAATTGATAGATATAATTTCAGAAACCATACCTAAGGCTGGTAATAATATAATGTATACCTCTGGGTGACCTAAGAACCAGAATAAGTGTTGGTATAAAATAGCAGAACCACCTTCGTTAGGTAAGGCTCCAACACCATTTACAAATATGTCTGATAGGTAAAAACTTGTTCCAAAGTTTCTATCAAAAATTAATAAGATAAAACCAGACAACAATACCGGAAATGATAATACACCAAGTACCGCTGTAAAGAATAACGCCCAAATGGTTAAAGGTAAACGCGTCATGCTCATGCCTTTGGTTCGCATGTTTAAGATTGTTGCGATGTAGTTAAGGCCTCCTAATAAAGAAGAAACCACAAACAGTGACATAGAAATCAACCATAAATCCATACCTGTTTTAGAACCTGGTGAAGCGTCACCTAGTGCAGATAAAGGAGGGTATGCTACCCAACCACCACTAAAGGGGCCTGTTTCTACAAACATAGAAGACAACATCACAATACTAGCTGCAAAGAAAAACCAGTAGCTCAACATATTCATAAACGGAGACGCCATATCGCGTGCACCAATTTGAAGTGGAATTAAGAAGTTGGCAAATGTACCAGACAAACCTGCAGTTAATACAAAGAATACAAGTACGGTACCGTGTGTTGTTACAAGAGCATAGTATGCTTCTGGGGTGATACGTCCGCCTTTAGCCCATTTTCCTAAAAGATCTTCTAGGAAAGGGAAAGTTGAATCTGGATAACCGAGTTGTAAACGAAATAGTACGCTCATTAAACCACCTAAAACTGCCCATACCATTCCTGTGATTAAGAATTGCTTCGCAATCATTTTATGGTCTTGGCTAAATACATATTTAGTTAAGAATGTATCATGGTGTTCGTGATGACCGTGATCATCATGTCCATGTGCATCTCCATGTAAAACTGCTTCGTGACTCATACCTATTTATTTATAAAAGTGAATTCTTTTTTAATTTATTTTTTTTGTTACTGCTGCAGTAACTGTTGTATCTGCTGCTGCACTTGGATCTTTTTCAGGAAAAGCTGTGTAGTAATATGGTTTTTGTTTAGCCATTACTGCATCAAACTCTTCTTGATCAATCACCTCAATAATACCTTTCATAGAATAGTGACCATTACCACATAACTGATCACAAGAAATCTCATATACGAAATTTGGATTGCCAGTCATTTCCTTCATTTCTTTGGTGGTATATTTTGGTGTAAACCACATGGTAGTTGGTATACCAGGTACCGCATCCATTTTTAACCTGAAATGCGATAAGCCCACATCATGAATTACATCACGAGATCCTAAAATAAGTTTAACCGGCTTTCCTTTAATTAAGTAAACAGTTTGCTCCATTACAATGTCGTCATGCGCTAATTCATCATCCCAAATTAGACCTAAGCTATTGCTAGCGTTGTCAATATTTTTATAATACTTTTTACCAAATGAACCATCCTTTCCTGGGTAACGGTAAATCCAACCAAACTGCTTACCGGTAACTTCTACTACCATTGCATTTTTTGGAGGCTCCCCTGTAAATAAAAACCAGTTACGAAGTCCAATAACAACTAAGATTGTTAAAGTAATGGCAGGAATAATTGTCCAGATTAATTCAAGTTTAGTACTGTGTGCAAAAAACACCACTTTACGATTGGCATCCTCTTGATACTTATAGGCAAATATAAAAAGAAGCGCTTGCGTTCCTATAAACGCAATTCCAGAAATGGCGAGTGTTACCCATAGCATACTATCAACTCTAGCGCCTTCAACACTTGCACTATCATGGGCAAGTAATGTTTTGTCAAACAACAAATTGTTGCAATACCAAACACCCACTAAACCCAAAACTAAAAACGCAGCCATCAAGAAACCATTGATTTTATTGCTTTGCTTGCGACTTACTTCTTCACCTTTTAATACAGACACATACTCACTAACTTTTGCAATCTGAAAAATGACTACAAAAATGAGAACTACTACGGCTATTGTTAAAAACATTGTCATATGCTATCAATATTTTATTGATTCTAAATATTAATCCTCTAAATAATTATACTTGGTGTATGATACTTTCTTTTAAGAATGGATGACTCTTTGGAATCAGCGGCTTGCTTGCTAACGCACGGCTCACAAAGAAAATCATAAGGCCCACAAATAAACTTAAAATACCAAAGTCTAACCAACCAAGTGTTACGTGCTCTTTAGATAAAGAACCCATGACCATTTGGTAAAAATCAATCCAGTGACCAAATAAAATTAAGACCGCCATAAAAGCAACTAGGGTATAGTTTCTTTTAGCTGAACGTTTCATTAATATGATTAAAGGACACAAGAAATTGATGATCAAATTCAAGAAGAAAATGCCTTTGTAAGGACCTTGTACTCTATGTTTGAAGTAAACTGTTTCTTCAGGAATATTTGCATACCAAATAAGCATGTACTGAGAGAACCATAAATACGTCCAGAATACAGAAAAGGCAAACATAAACTTACCAATATCATGTAAGTGCTCTTGTGTGGTTAATTCTAAATAACCTTTGTTTTTTAGATAGATTACCCAAAGTGCAATTAAACTCATACCAGACACAAATGAACTTGCAAATGTGTACCAGCTATACATCGTAGAGTACCAATGTGGATCAATACTCATCATCCATAACCAAGGAATCGTAGAACCTACTGTTAAACCAAACCACACTAAAAATGTAGCAGCACGAACCGTATTCTTATAAATAAAGGTAGCGCCCTCTGCTGCAGTCATTGGCTCGCCATCTGCCTGCTCATTGAGCTTGCGGATACGCCATCCAAACAAACTCCATAAAGCAATCGTAAGAGTTGTCCAGATAACAAAGAATACAGGATTTAAAAATCCAGCCTTACCTTTTAAGATAGGATCATTGGCCACTGCTTCCGTATCTAACCAGTGGTAGATATGGTGCTTATGACCAAAAATTACATACATTAAAACAGCAAAAGTAATGGCACCAAAAATAGGCACCATGGTAGAGATTGCCTCAGGAACCCTACGGAATGATTGTTGGAAACCTCCCATTGCCATAGTCGTTACGCCAATGAAAAACATGGCAGCGTTACACACCAAAGTCCAAAAAATACTGTTGTACATAAGTGTTCCCCAAAACTGAGTTTGCTCATGTTCGTCTGCACTAAAACCTTTGGTCACTAAACCTGTAACCAAAGCAACAAGACCAACAGCAATTAATGCTAGTGACCAAGTTTTCATCTTTGCAGGTACCTCAAATTGCATTTTGATAGAAGCCATCTTTACTCTTTTAAAAAATTTTTATTTAGCAGCTTTTGCAGCCAATTGTTTGTTTTTTACATACTTCATTACCATCCAACGTTGCTTACGATTTAACTGAGATGCATAAGCACCCATCAAGTTTTTACCGTAGGTAACAGAATAAAACATTTGTCCTTCTGGCATTACAGAAACAATAGGATCTGCCACTAAATTTTTTGGTGCAGATGGATAAGGACCATCTCCATTTTTCCATAGAGGACCATTGCCGTCTAAATTTTTACCATGACAAATACCACAGTTGATCAGGTATAAACGTTCCGCCTCATCGTTATCTGTTTTAGACATCGAATCGATTGGATTTTTTACGGCGCGTGATGCGTAATAATTGGTGGTATCACCAGGTGCATCTTGCTCGATATGAAAAGGCATTTCAGCGCCACGTGGCATCGTACCTAAAACAGGCATTGCGGTGTAGTTAATTCCTTTTTCAGTTAGGTTACTATGGTCTGCGTAACTTTCGTATGCCCGGCTATACGCCATATCTGGCATATAGATAGAACCTGGTTCACGCTTAACACCATTACAGCTGCTAATGATAGCAGTGATGGCAAGAACGAGTATGATAGATAATTTCTTCATCGGATTTCTATTCAATAATTTATGCTGCAACAATTTCTTTATTTTGAAAAGGAACATTTTCGTTGTCGTAACGACCAAACCACCATCCTTCTTCGGCAACCTGAACACTTAATTCGATAGCGCCATTGCTTTGTAAGAATGCTTGTAAGTCATCGGTATTTGTTGTATCAGTACACTCAATAGCCATTACAAATAAATCGTCAGTGGCACGTGGGTGAAAATGATGTTTTTTAACACCTGGTGCTAGTTGACATAAGTAG
>JBEDIY010000078.1:0-3494 GCA_041173245.1 Bacteroidota bacterium
TATCTTGTGCTTTTAGTTGTTGTAGCATACAAAAAGTGGCAAGGGTTATAAATATTTTTTTCATGTTGCTATTTAAATTGCTGTAGTGCTTTTGCCACGGTTGAGTCTGTGGCATTTTGTAATTGGTAATACCCTTCTGTTCTCCAAATTTGACGTGCCATTAAAATTTTAATAGACTGTAACAAATAAGCTTTACCAGCCGCAGATACGTTGTTAGCTACAATATTATCTTGTGCAGCAGCTGCAACAAATGCATTCCACTCGGCAGTAGCTGGCACAAACCCTTTTGCAAGTGCCTCTGGAGTTTTAAAACCATCAAAATAAATACGGTTATTTTTATACAATTCGTATACAAAATTAGATAGTGTATTGGATAAATACAATTGCATAATTAATGTGTCTTGCAAACTGGTAGCTAATGGAACAATAACATCGGGTGTAATGCCTCCACCACCATATAAAATATGACCAGCGGGGGTCTTGTATTTCTTTCCTTTTAAATGACTTGAATCTGGCTTATCTAATAGCCCTTTGTGAAAGCGGTCCACAAGTTCCTGTTCATATTGTTCTTTACCTACCGAATATGTTTTTTGAATATTTCTGCCTAATGGGGTATAATACCTAGCAATGGTTAAACGAACAGCACTACCATCTGTTAAACCAAACTGCTGCTGCACAAGGCCCTTACCAAATGAACGTCTTCCTATAATAGTAGCCCTATCCCAGTCTTGCAAAGCACCTGCAAGCACTTCACTCGCAGAAGCAGATGTTTCATCAATTAACACGGTTAGTTTACCCGTTTCAAATAACCCAGGTCTTTTACAAACAAAATCATGACGTTTACTATTGGCACCCTCGGTGTAGACAATTAATTTATTATCACTTAAAAATTCGTCGGCAATATCAACGGCTTCTTGCAAAAGACCGCCCCCATTTCCACGTAAATCAAGTACCAACGATTTCATACCCGCTTTTTGTAATTTTTCGATAGAAGCCATAAAGGTTTCATAGGTTCTTTCCGAAAATTTATCAATTTTAATGTATCCGGTAGCAGGCTGAATCATATAAGCTGCATCAATGGGCGACACTGGAATAACCCCTCTTGTAATATTTAAATTGAGTTGTTTGTTATTGCGAAGCACTGTCACTTTTACAGAGCTACCTTCTTCGCCTCTAATTTTAGAACGTACCCAATCGGCATTTATATTTTTACCATATAACGTTATAGAATCGTTGGCTTTTAACAACTGATCTCCAACCTGCAAACCAGCCTTAAAGGAAGGCCCCTCTTTAAATACATTCATCACATTTACCGTATCGTTCATCATTTGAAACTCAATACCTATACCCATAAAGCTTCCCGCAATATCATCGTTAAATTCAGCTAAATCACTAGCAGGAATATACGCAGAGTGTGGATCCAAATGTGATAGTAGCACATCGGCAACGAGTTGATTGATGCTATCCGAAGCAACCGGATCTACATATTTACTATTGATGAGTGAAACCAGCTCCTGTACCGAACTACGTCCAGAAAATCCTAAAAATTTACCACCAGCCGTATTATCACGAAGTTGGTATCCAATCGTCATACCTACAACCATTACAACAGATAACAAAACCGGTAACCATACACTTATTTTCTTTTTTTGCTCGCTCATTGTTTGATCATATTTAAAGGTCCTTACAAATATCCTATTTAAATAGATAAAATTGCCTTAAAACATTAAATATTAACGAGATAAAGGTTGTTTTATCACAGATATTTTCGTACTTCGTAGTATCATTTCTAAATTCTAAATAATGCGGGTAACCTTAATTGCAGACAGTGGTGCGACAAAATGTGAATGGTGCTTGCTTGTAGATGGCAAGAAAAAAAAGTCCATTATAACGGATGGACTTAGCCCCTATTTTTTAACTGCGGATCAAATTACGGCGCTGCTTCAAAAGCACTTACTGCCAAAAATTAAAAACTTTCCTCCAAAAAACATATTTTTTTACGGAACCGGGCTTGCCAATCCGGCCAATGCCAAAGTTATCAATAGTGTTTTAAAAAGTTTATTTGCCAAAGCCAAAATAGAAATCAACCACGACTTAACTGCTGCTGCTAGAGCATTATGCGGCAAGCAAAAAGGGATTGCTTGTATTTTAGGCACTGGTGCCAACGCAGGCTATTACAATGGAAATATAATTGCTAAAAATAGCCCTGGACTTGGTTATATTTTAGGTGATGAAGGCAGCGGTGCTTACCTCGGAAAAAAAGTGGTACAATATTATTTGTACCAAACATTTGACGAAGAACTCATGGCAGGTTTTACAAAACGCTTTAATACCAGTAAAGACGAAATCTTAAACAACGTATACAAGCAACCGCTTGCCAATAGATACCTAGCGCATTACGCAATTTTTTTAAGTGAAAACCGAGGTCATTACATGATTGAAAACATCATTGAAGATGGTTTAAACGATTTCTTTTTCACCCACCTTTATAAATTTAAAGAGAGCTGGAAACTACCCATCAATTTTGTAGGTAGTGTTGCATTTGGTTTTAAAGATGTTTTAAAAGAACTCTGCAACACCTATGAATTAGAATTGGGAAAAGTTTTAAAAGCGCCTATGGAAGGTTTAGTGACCTACCACAAATAATTTTACATGGCTACATTTACAAGAATTACAGAACAGGATTCCAATTATAGACAGTTGCAAGACATGTCTGTACTTGAAGTGCTCACGAGTATTAACAACGAAGACCAAACCGTGCCCCATGCTGTTGCTGCCGAAATTAATAACATAGAAAAAGTAGTAAGCATTGCTATCGAAAAAATGTTCCAAGGCGGTCGTTTATTTTATTTTTGCGCAGGTACCAGTGGACGTTTGGGTATTGTTGATGCTAGTGAATGTCCGCCTACTTATGGCGTACCCTATGGGCTAGTTATTGGAATTATTGCTGGTGGTAGCCACGCTATCACAAATGCAGTTGAAAACGCCGAAGATGACCCCAACCAAGGCTGGCTTGACTTACAAGCACATAACATTTGTGATAAAGATGTTGTTATTGGATTAGCAGCCAGTGGCACTACCCCTTATGTAATTAGTGCACTTAATATGTGTAACCAACATGGCATTACAACGGCAAGTATATCTTGTAACCCGGGCGCCCCATTATCTGCTGCTGCCAAGTTTCCTATCGAAGTAGTAGTTGGTCCCGAATTTGTAACAGGAAGTACTAGAATGAAAAGCGGTACGGCACAAAAACTAGTACTCAACATGATTTCAACGGCTGTCATGATTGGTCTTGGACGCGTAGAAGATAATAAAATGGTTAACATGCAACTCACCAACGAGAAATTAGTGGACAGAGGGGTACACATGTTAATGAAGCAAATTAATACTTCCGATTATGAAGTAGCAAAGGCCCTATTATTACAACACGGCTCTGTAAAAAAAGCAACCGACGCATTTATGGGTTCTTAATTATTGATACATGCACAACA
>JBEDIY010000079.1:0-24936 GCA_041173245.1 Bacteroidota bacterium
GGCATAATATGAAAAATACAATCCTTTATTTATTATGCTTTATAACCGTGAAAAGCTGCTGTGTATCTACGTTACAAAAAAAAGCGACTATTATGGAAGACACTACTAAAAATAACAATCCGCATTTTTCTAGAACCGACTCTACTAAAATTACAGTAGCAGAAGACGCGTGGAAAAAAATATTATCACCGGAGGTGTTTTATATAGCTAGGCAAAAAGGAACCGAAAGACCTTGGACTAGTAAGTTTGAAGATTTTAAAGAACTGGGTACTTATTATTGCGCCGTTTGTGGCAATGCGCTTTTTAAAAGCAATACCAAATTTGATAGCGGTTGTGGATGGCCTAGTTTTTTTGAGCCACTTACAAAAACGTCTATTATTTATTTACAAGACAATACGCTTGGGATGAAAAGAACAGAGGTTCAGTGCGGTAGGTGCGAATCTCACCTGGGTCATGTGTTTGAAGATGGACCGCCACCAACAGGCCTGCGCTATTGTATTAATGGTGTGGTATTGGATTTTGTGCCTAAACCAGCTGAGAAAAAATAAATCTATTTTTCGATATCCGAAAAATTGCGCGGGGCTGCTACTCCCCCGATAAAATTGTTTATTTTTGCTATTCAATTTGATACTATGATTACTACAGGAAGCTCTATCATTAGCATTTATACCGAGATGACACCGAATCCGGAAACCATGAAATTTGTGGCAAACAAATTATTGTATCCAGGTAAAAGCCTAGATGTTGCAGACGAATCGCTTGCAATAGCATCTCCGCTTGCAAAAGAGTTATTTAGTTTTCCTTTTATCAAAGCTGTATTTATCGCTTCAAATTTTGTAACACTTACAAAAACACCAGATACTGACGATTGGCAGGATGTTATTCCAACCATTAAAACTTTTTTACAAGAGTATCTAGAAAATGGCGGTGTTGTAGTGAACGAAGAAGAGGTAGCAAAAATGAAACAAGAAGCGACCAATACCGTTAATGCAGATGATGATGATATTGTAAAGCGCGTTAAAGAATTATTAGAAAATTATGTGAAGCCAGCGGTTGAAATGGATGGCGGTGCGATACAATTTAAAAGCTACAATGACGGCGTTGTAAACCTTATGTTACAAGGTAGTTGTAGTGGTTGTCCTTCTTCGATGGTAACATTAAAAGCTGGTATCGAAGGTATGATGAAACGCATGATACCCGAAGTGAAAGAAGTGGTTGCAGAGGCCGAATAAAATGAGCCCCGCTAGTTTATACCAATCTTTTATAGATGGTTTATTACAAACATCCGCACTAGAATTTATTGCCGTGCTTGCTGGAATAGCAAGTGTATGGTTTAGCAAAAAAGAACAGGTACTCGTGTATCCTGTGGGTCTTATCAATACCACCATTTTTGTTTACTTAAGTTTTAAAGGTCACTTACTTGGCGAAGCCAGTGTAAATATTTATTACACGGTTATGAGTATTTATGGATGGTGGCTATGGACCCGCAAAAACGATCAGCAACAAACAATTTTACAGATTCAGTATTCATCGAAAAAAGAACTTTTACAACAGCTCTTATTTTTTGGTGCCTTTTATTTGGTATTATATACTGCGCTCTATTTTTCTAAAGCTTCATTTGCACCAGGCGCAATACCTTGGGCAGATGCGTTATCAAGCGCTGCAGCCTATACAGGCATGTGGTTAATGGCCAAGAAAAAAGTAGAAAGTTGGTACTTTTGGATTGCTACTAATATTTTTTCGATTCCACTTTATTTTGTGAAAGGATATGTTTTTACCAGTGTTCAGTTTTTTGTTTTATTGATGCTCGCTATTGCAGGACTTATAGAATGGCGTAAAAAAGCGCAGACAATATGAAACCGACCTTAGCCCTTAAAAAAATAATAGTGATAGGTCCCGAAAGCACGGGTAAATCTACCCTTAGCTGCTATCTAGCGAATCATTATAAAACCCTTTGGTGTCCAGAATTTGCCAGGGAATATTTATTAGAAAACGGAACTGCCTATACAATAGACGATTTAATTACGATTGCAAAAGGTCAGTTACAAGCACAAACAAAATACACGAGTGCGCTACAAACACAAATTAATCAAACAGGTATTGTAAAACCTTTAATCATTGATACTGATATGTATGTGATGAAAGTATGGGCCGAATATGTGTTTGGTACTTGCCCTACATTTATATTGGATGAAATAAATAAGCAAGACTACGATTTGTATTTGCTTTGTAAGCCAGACATACCTTGGGTGAAAGACGAACTAAGGGAATACCCCGACGAAAAACCACGTCAAGAATTATTCCAGATATACAAAGACATTTTAATCAATCAACAAACGCCTTGGGTAGAAATTAGTGGCAGTTTTGAAGCGCGACATCAAAAAGCAGTTGCTGCCATAGACGCTATTTTAGCGCACTAATAAATAGCCATAGTATATTTTTTACCAATGGGTAAATAGGCTTTGTGCTTTTGTTTTTGAAGGGTCCCAATTCCGTAAAAGCCTGCTGCAACAAGTAGTCTAGTGGTATTGGCTGCATCCAATACTGGTACGCCCTTTAATAAACTGTTGGCTATGTTTAAAAACATATATGCGCCACTCCCTAGCCTAAAAAGTGCACCGTTGGTAAACATCCCAGATTTATACTGCGACTGTGGCATACCCGAAATTTCGTTGATACTTATTTTTAAAAAACCAAGCCAGGTAGTATCTACCCTAAAGCCACCAAACATTGTTGGCGATTGCTGTGCGCGGTACATATTAATGAGCAAGGAGTCTTTAAAAACAGTTTTTATTTTTCCTTCAATCCACTGTGTATTGCTAAATCTAAATGTGATACAATCTTTTTCTATCCAGCTCTGAATGGTTCTGCCTTTTTCTTTTAATACAAGCGTATTGCCCCCTTGTGCATGCGAAATAGCAGTCGTTAATAATATAGCTGCAAATATTCCCAACATGTATTTGAATGCAAACATGATTTTATTTTAACGCTACATACAATAGTACGATTCCAAAACCAATTAAAAATATGCCTGCAACTTTATTTAATATCTTCAAATAAACGGGTGTTAATTTAGCACGCAACTTTTCTGATAAAAAAACCTTTAACATGTCAGACGCAAGTACAAATGATAAGCAACAAGCAAAAAATAAAAATTTATACTGTGCAGGATTAGGAACCAATAAAGCCTCTGCATTTATGGCAGATGTCCATGCAAACCAAAATAAGAAAACGCTAGGGTTGAGTGTATTGATAAAAAATCCGGATAAAAAAATACCTATTAAACCAGAAACAGATGTTTTATTCATGACAATAGTTTTATTGTCTCCAACAACAACTTTTTTAAAAAACAAGGTATAAGTCCCTAAAACCATTAAAAAAATACTCCCTGCGAGTGCTATTTTATTTTGATGATTAAATGAGCTTGCAAATTGTGTTGCAAAAAAATTACACAAAATAACAAGAACAATATCAGATAGAGAAACACCTATTACAAAACTTAGTCCAGCCTTTATACCACTATTTATGCTATGCTTAATGATTGCAAAAATATTGGGACCTACAGAAATACTTAAAAACAATCCCAATAATATTCCTTTAATCACTGCGGTTATCATACAAAATTTTTATTTTGAATGAAAGTTTCAAATGCATCTAGTAGTTTACCTTTTAATACCCTCGGAAACTTGTGTTGACCGCCTAATTTTCCTTGCGACTCCATAAATCCTCGTACCACTTCTTCATTAATCACGGTTACTGAAACATTTTGTAAAGCACTCTTTCTTTCGGTGGCATAATCATCATTGATAGTGCAGAGGTACTCATCAATGGCAGTAGCTAAATCCTTTTCGTTGACGGTGTCGTTGCAGGCAATATACCATTTATGCCCAAAGAAATTTCCATGCGGAACACCCGTAACCGTGTATTCTGGAATGCTAATATTAAATGCGTTGCTAACGGTTTCAACCGCCTTGTTCATATTATCTACACTTAAGTGCTCGCCTACTAAACTTAAAAAGTGTTTGGTTCTGCCCGTAATTATAATTTGTGCATTTTGCTTATCAATAAATTTAACGGTATCACCAATTAGATAACGCCAAGCGCCCGCAGCTGTACTAATTAAAAGGGCATAATCAGTTCCTTCTTCTACTTCATCTATTAGTAATGCAGTTGCATTGTCTTTTATTTCTCCGTCTTCGTCAAAATTATCTTCATTAAAAGGAACGAATTCTAAAAACAAGTGCTGACCCGTCACAAGCCGCATCCCTACTGCATTTTGGTGGTCTTGATAAGCAATAAAACCCTCACTCGCTAAATAAGTTTCTATGTAAGTAATTGGCTTTCCTAATAATTTTTCAAATCCTTTTTTATAGGGTTCAAAACTTACACCACCATGTCCAAAAAAAGATAAATTAGGCCAGAGCTCGTGTATATTATTGAGTTCATATTTTTTGATAATCATTTCGATGCAGAGCTGAATCCAAGCGGGCACGCCTATTAAAAATCCAATATCCCAATTTGGTGCTTCTGCTACAATCTCTTCTAATTTTTTATTCCAATCTTTTTCTTTGGCTATTTTTTTCCCGGGTTTATAAAAAGGCTGAAACCAAGTAGGTAATTTTCTTGCAGTGATACCACTTAAATCACCGGCGTAAAATCCGGCTCCTTCTTGAAGTTCTGTGCTGCCACCAATAGCGAGCCAACCCTTTGCGATAGAAGTATATGGAATATTATTATAGTGCCTAAGACCTAAGAGCTGTTTAACCATGATGGTTTTGTTGCCAGATAAAAGCGCATTTGTAATAGGTATGTACTTGCTAGAGGCTTCTGATGTTCCGCTACTTAATGCGTAATATTTTATTTTACCCGGCCAGCAAACGTCTGATTCTCCCTCAATACATTTGTGCCACCACTCGTTGTAAATTTTATTGTAATTAAAAATGGGTACTGCCTTTTGAAAATCTTTTGCAATTGTTTTGCTTTTTAACAGCGTGTCAAATTGAAACGTATTTCCAAATGCCGTTTTTTTTGCACGACGGAGTAATTTTTTTAAAACACGGTCCTGTTCTTTTTTTGTGTTTTTAGGAGATAAGGATAGGTCAAATAGGGCCATGCTGCAAATCTAAAGCAAAATGATACAAAACTTGAATAGTGGCCCCATCTTCGTTACTTTTGCGTAATGTTAACAGAAACACTGATAGCTGCTACAAAAGCGGGTGCTGCCGAATTACAGCGATATTTTAATGGAGCCTTTGAAATTAGCCATAAAGAAGGTGTTAATAACTTAGTGACCGAGGCAGATCATGCTGCAGAGCGCGCCATTATTGGTGTAATTCAGGCTGCATTTCCGGATCATTTTATTTTAAGTGAAGAAACTGGGGAAATTATAACGAGCTCCGAATATAAATGGATTATAGACCCCATTGATGGCACCGTAAATTTTGCCAATGGTATTCCTATTTGCTGCGTAAGTGTGGGCCTCGAAAAAGCGGGTGAAATCATAATGGGCGCGGTATACAACCCTATCATGCATGAATTTTATTTTGCTGAAAAAGGAAAGGGCGCCTATTTAAACAATAAAAAAATTAGCGTTGGCAAAAAAACCAAAGTCATTGAATCATGCCTCGTAACAGGTTTTCCGTATACGTATTTAGATACACCCAATGGTCCTCTTCAGGTATTTGAAAAATTAATTCGAAAAGGCATACCAGTGCGCAGGTTAGGTAGTGCTGCCATTGATTTATGCTGGGTAGCAGCTGGTAAATTTGATGGGTTTTATGAACATAAATTACAGGCCTGGGATAGTGCAGCAGGTTTTTTAATGGTACAAGAAGCGGGCGGAAAAGTAACCGATTATGCAGGTAAAGATTACTCCGTATACCAACCACATTTATTAGCGACCAATGGATATATTCATGACGAGTTACTAGCAATTATAAATGGTGGACCCGTACAATAAAAATTAAAAAATGAGTGAACAAAGAACAGAAATCACCACCCTTGGTGAATTTGGATTGATAGAACACCTTACTAAAAATTTTGAAACGCATAACGCCTCTACTGTTTTATCGGTGGGCGATGATGCAGCGGTGATAGATCATTTTGGAAAACAAACAGTGGTCACTACTGATTTACTATTAGAGGGTATTCATTTTGATTTGATGTATACGCCCCTAAAGCACCTCGGCTACAAAGCAGTGATGGTAAACCTTTCGGACGTTTACGCTATGAATGCGCAGCCTACACAAATCACCATTAGTATTGGTATTAGTAACCGTTTTAGTGTTGAAGCCATTACCGAATTTTATGAAGGTGTTCATATTGCTTGTGAAAAACACGGCGTAGATTTAGTAGGAGGCGATACCTCTTCTTCTCAAAAAGGATTTGTTATTTCGGTAACAGCTATTGGCGAAGTGGCGCCTGACAAATTTGTAAAAAGGAGCACCGCAGGTGTTGGTGATTTAATTTGTGTATCTGGAGATTTGGGTGGTGCGTTTTTAGGATTAACGCTTATGGAAAGAGAGAAAAAAATATATCTCGAAAACCCAGACGTACAACCTGATTTAGAAGATGAAAGTTATATTGTAGGAAGACTTCTAAAACCAGAAGCGCGCAAAGAAATCATTGCATTTTTTGCCGAAAATAATATTACACCAACTGCGATGATGGACGTGAGTGATGGTATTAGTAGCGACGTATTACACCTGTGTAAGCAAAGCGTTGTTGGCTGTAGGATTTACGAAGAAAAACTTCCGATATCTGATGAGAGTAGAAGAGCGGCATTTAAATTTGGACTAGATCCTACTGTATGTGCACTCAATGGTGGCGAAGATTATGAATTGTTGTTTACACTTAAACAAGAAGACCATGATAAAATTACGCTCAACGAGGACATTAGTGTAATTGGTTACGTGGTTGATATCAATGAGGGATCAAAATTATTAACAAAGGGCGGAAACACTTTTGACATAACAGCACAGGGTTGGACGGCATTTAAAGAATCCTAATTTTAATTTAAAAGCATGCGCGGCTGTAATGGTTACAAACTCGTTTTAGTTTTTTGTTGCCTATTTTTTGGTGTGTCATCTATTGCACAAAAAAAATTAGCAGATGCCCCCAAAATAGCACCAGCAAAGCTTTCACAAGATTTACATACCCTGCATAAGGTTCTGGAGCAAAACCATCCTAGTATGTATTGGTATACGCCAAAAGATAGCATGGATTATTATTTTGCTACTGCGATTGCTTCCGTTAAAGATTCCATGTCGGCGTGGCAATTCAAAAATATAGTAGCCAGTTATTTAGCAAATATAAAATGTGGTCACACGTCTGTACATTTTTCGCCAAAACTTACAAAGTGGTATACTGCTTTTAGGTTTCCGCAGTTTCCGCTTCAACTAAAAGTATGGAAAGATTCGGCCGTTGTCATTGGAAACTTATATGCCAAAGATAGCATATTAAAAAGAGGCACTATTGTTACTAGCATCAACCAGTTACCCGTTAGCGCACTGGTAGATAGTATGTATAGCATCATAAGCACAGACGGCAACAGTATTAATTTTAAAAGTCAGGTGCTGACCAATAATTTTTCGAATTGGTATAAAGCCAGGTTTGGTAATCAAGATAGTGTGTATCAGATTTCTTATATAGATAGCCTAGGTAATAAGCAAACCACTCAGATTGCGGCCTATGCTCCACCAAAGCCAAAAAAAGACAGCATCAAAAAAACAACCGAGACTGTAAGTAAATCTAAAACAATAAAACCCGTAGTACCCAAAAAGTGGACGCTCCTTATTGATAGTGCTACAAATACTGCTTTTATAAACCTGAGTAGTTTTTCGGGTAGGGGATTTAAAAAGTTTATCACAAAAAGTTTTAGAAATATTAAAGTAGCTGGTGTTAAAAATTTAGTCATTGATCTACGCAGCAACGGAGGTGGTTATCTAAAAAATTCTACACTTCTTACGAAATATGTTTCAGATCATTCGTTTAAAATAGCTGATAGTGTATTTGCAAATAATAGAGGCATTCGTAAAATTCCGTTTGGTAGTTATTTTTCGGTGATGGGGCATACGCTCGCCAAACTAATGATTTCTAAAAAAATGGATGGCGGTGGCTATCATTTAAAAAGGTACGAAACACATTATTACCAGCCATTTACAAAAAATCATTTTGATGGGCATGTTTATATTTTACAAGGCGGATTTACTTTTTCGGCGTCTACTCTTTTTACTTCACCACTGATCAAGCAAAAAAATGTTACTATTATTGGCGAAGAAACAGGTGGTGGTTATTATGGTAATACTGCTATTTTAATACCTACCATTAAACTTCCGCGCTCAAAATTATTATTTAGACTTCCATTATACCGTATGGTGATGGATAAGACGAGGCCCAAAGGTGGTGGCGTTATACCTGATGTACATGTAGAACCTAGTTCTTATGCAATTAAACTAGGTGTTGATAATAAGTTGGAAGCCGTAAAAAAAATGATTCAGGAAAAAAATTAAAAACTGACTGTTTTAATCAGCTCCATCTTTTCAGTTAAACAAATAAGCGCCGCAGGTTCACCTATTTGTATAGATCCACTCATCTCTTTTTTTTGCATCACACCTGCTGGATACAGGCTACACATTTTTATGGCTTCAGAAAAATCGAGGCCCACATGTTCTACTAAATTTTGAACCGATTTTAATTGCGTCAGTGCAGATCCACTGAGTGTTCCGCCCGATTCATATTTATCTCCAACAAGCGTGTGCTTATAAAAACCAGTACTTGTACTCGTTACAGCATCTGTGATGCAAAACAGGCGGTCACCCATTATTTTTTTAGCTGTTTTAACTGCATTATAATTTACATGATAACCATCTACAATAATACTGCTTGTGGCGCGTGGATGATTAAACAGCGCACCCACCATGCCAGGCTCTCTGTGTAAAAAACCGCTCATGGCATTAAATAAATGCGTAGCTACTGTAATACCGTTATCAAAAAACTTTGTTGCTGTTTCATAATTAGCATTGCTATGCCCCGCCGACACAATAATCCCATGCGATTGTATGCAATCAATAATGTTAGGGTCACAAATTTCTGGCGCCAGTGAAATCATGCTTATAAACCCTTTACCGTATGCCAACATTTCTTCAACTTCGGTAATAGTAGGGGCGTGAATAACACCCTCGTTATGTGCACCTTTTTTAATTGTATTGATCCAAGGTCCTTCCAGGTGTAGCCCAATACAACCCTTTCCACCACTGGTTTTGTAAGCTTTAACAGCGTCAATGGCTTTGTAAATAACCGCCACAGATTGTGAAGCAATGGTGGGTTGAAAATAAGCAGTACCGCCCGCTAAACAGTATGCGTATATTTTTTGGATGCAATCCGTATCCGGAAATTCGGATAATAATTTTTGATCTGCACCATAAATTTGTAAATCAATAAATGCAGGAACAATATATTGGAATGCTGCATTAGCATTGTAATGATGCTTTGATATTGAAACTATTTTTCCATCCTTTATTTCTATAGCAGTTTCGTTTATCCATTCGCTTCCGGTAAATAGTGACTTTGCAGAAAATAATTCGGACATGAAATAGTATTGATGTAAATTATAAATGAGTATTAAAGCGCAATAGAAAAGGAATCGGCGTCGCGTCCAAACGGAAATTTTTCTCTGGCCTCAAGCACTACTTCTTTTTCTAATTCCATGTACACGGTGTCTTCGTCATCGGCTTTGTAATAAAGCACTTGTCCCATGGGGTCAATAATCATGCTATCGCCACTATGGTTTATTTGATGTCCGTCTTTACCAATCCTGTTAACGCCTACTACATAGGTTTGATTTTCTATGGCACGCGCGCATAGTAAGGTTTTCCAAGCGTGGTTGCGCCTTTCGGGCCAATTGGCTACATACAATAATAGGTCATATTCGTCGGGTGTTTGTTTGCGCGCCCATACTGGAAAACGTAGGTCGTAACAAATTTGCAAACAAATTTTCCATCCGTTTACTTGTGCGATTAATCTTTTGTTACCAGGGGTGTATTCTTTGTCTTCACCCGCAAATGCAAACAAGTGTCTTTTGTTGTAGTAGGCCACTTGACCATTTGGTAATACCCACAATAAGCGGTTGTAAAATTTATTCTCCTCTTCAATAATAATACTGCCTGTTAAAATAATTTTATGCTGCGCCGCTTGTTCTACCATCCACTCAACCGTAGGGCCTTCCATGGTTTCTGCAAATAGTTTTGGCTGCATGCTAAAACCGGTGGTAAACATTTCGGGTAGTACCACAATTTGAGTAGCCGCTTCTGTAGCTGCAATTTTTTTTTCGAGCATCTCAAGATTTCTAAACTTGTCTTCCCAGAAAAGATCGGTTTGTATGAGGCTGATGTGTAAATTACCCATAGTGCAATTTAAGAATTTTCTTTAAGGCCTGCTTTTATTTTGGCAATCGCGGCCTGCACCCGTCCGGACTCAAAGCCACGGCTCACTAAGTACTGCATCACTTTGGCTTGTCTGGCATAGCCTACTTCTTTATTGCATTTCTCCCACTTATCGATAGCTAATGTATCGAGGGTTTGCTCGTATGCTTCCTCTTCGATTGTGGCTAGTCCCGCTTTAATATTATACGCACTTACCCTTTTTTGCTTGAGTTCGTAAGCGATTTTTACACGCCCCCATTTTTTAGTTCTAAAATGACCGCCTGCAAACAATGTAGCAAACCGGGTTTCATTTAAATAGTCTTCCTCAATGAGTTTGGAAAGTAAGACATCTACGTCTTTGGTTGATAACCCATACCCATACAACCGGTCTTTGGTTTCTTGATGACTACGCTCTTGATAGGCACAAAAATGCTTAATTTTTTGCCAGGCCTGATCGGGAGTGAGGTATTTTTTAATCATGAAGGTTAAATATACATACTTGCCACAAAACAGCCTTGTTTTGCCCCGCCAATCCACAACTGATTCACATTAAAGAGCTTGTTGTCTACTAGCGTTATTTAGAGCATCAAAGTATTGGAATTTTGGATTAGGTTTGCAGGGTACCTATAACTTATATAGCATGAAATTTATTGTTTCTTCATCGTCGCTTTTAAAACACCTTCAACAAATTGGTGGCGTTATTAATGCAAACACTGTATTGCCTATTTTAGAAGATTTTTTATTTGAAATAACAGACAAAAAATTAAGTATTGTAGCTACCGATTTAGAAACAGTAATGCGCGTAGAAATGGATGTCGAAAGCAAGGCAAATGGACGTGTTTGTATTCCTGCTAAAATTTTGTTGGATTCATTAAAAAATATTGCCGATCAGCCACTTACTTTTAATATCGATAAAAACTTTGCTGTAGAAATTACAAGTGACAACGGTAAGTATAAAGTAATGGGTGAAAATCCAGATAATTTCCCTAAAGAACCTTCTGCAGATGATACCAGCAGTTTTGATATGACTAGTGGTGCTTTATTAACTGCCATCAATAAAACATTATTTGCTGTTAGTAATGATGATTTACGTCCAGCTATGACAGGGGTATTTTTTGAACTATCTACAACTGGCGTTCAATTTGTTGCTACCGATGCGCACAGACTCGTGCGTTATAAAAGAACAGATGCAAAAGCACCAAAAACAGATTCGTTTATTGTGCCACGCAAGCCACTTAATTTATTAAAAAATGCATTACCAGATAATGAAGATGCTATTACCATAAGCTACAATAGCAATCATTTATTTGTAAACCACGGTTCTACGCAAATGATATGTAGGCTTATTGATGCGCGTTTCCCAGACTATAAAGTGGTGATTCCTGCAGACAATCCGTACAAGCTTGTTGTAAACAAACATGATTTTCAAAATGCACTTCGTCGTGTAAACGTATTTAGTAATAAGAGCACCAATCAAGTGGCGCTAAATATTACTGGTAGCGAGTTACAGATGGCTGCGCAAGATGTTGATTTTAGTTTTGAAGGTAACGAGCGTATGAATTGCATGTATGATGGTGAAGATTTACAAATCGCTTTCAATGCAAAGTTTTTAATTGAAATGTTAAACGCCGCAGACACCGATGATGTAAAAATGGAATTATCAACTTCTACAAAAGCGGGCCTTATCAAACCTACCGAGCAAGGAGCTGGTGAAGATTTACTGATGCTTGTGATGCCACTCATGTTAAATAATTAATAGCAGATGCTAGAAAATTTAATTGAATATTTTAATCAGATTCCAAGTACGCACCGCGCGCTTATTTTAGCTGGTGGCATAACATTTTTTTGGATCATTGAAGGCGCTATTCCGCTGTTTTCATTTTCATACCAAAAGTGGAAGCACGCTGCTATCAATATTTTTTTTACACTCACAACAGTTGTTATCAATTTTGCTTTTGCACTTGTTATTGTTAAAGCATCTGATTGGGCCGTGGCGCAAAAATTTGGACTCTTGCAACTTGTTCAAATGCCAACATGGGTGTTTATCATTGGCGGACTTATGCTACTTGATTTAGTAGGTGCTTGGTTCATTCATTTCATTGAACATAAAATCAAAATTTTGTGGAAATTTCACATGGTGCATCACGCAGATACCCATGTAGATACCACCACTGCTAACCGTCATCATCCAGGAGAAAGTGTTTTTAGGGTCGTGTTTACACTAATCGGTGTTGTTGTTTGCGGTGCGCCTATGTGGTTAGTGATGCTGTACCAAAGCTTAAGTGCTGTGTTTTCTCAATTCAACCACGCCAATATTAGACTTCCATTGTGGCTAGACACCGCTATTAGCTATGTAATTGTGTCGCCCAATATGCATAAGGTGCACCACCATTATATGCGCCCTCAAACAGACTCTAACTACGGTAATATATTTTCTATCTGGGACCGCCTTTTTGGAACTTTTGATGCAACGCCCATGGAAAACTTGCGATATGGCCTTGATGTGCTCGATGATAGCACCGATCAAAGTTTGGCCTATCAATTAAAGGTCCCTTTTGACAAATCGGTGAAGACAGATTATTAAATATGCCGTTTCTTTGCATCACAATTTGATGTTCATGAAAATTTGTGCTTTTATTCCTGCTAGATATGCTGCTACGCGCTTTCCTGCTAAATTGATGCAGCTGCTAGGAGATAAATCTGTAATTCGCCACACGTATGATAATACGGTAGCAACCGGACTTTTTTCGGATGTGTTTGTAGTAACCGATAGCACTTTTATTTTTGATGAAATAACAAATAATGGCGGCAAAGCTATTATGAGCATGCGCCCACACGAAAGTGGTAGCGACCGAATTGCCGAAGCCGTTGCTCATTTAGATATTGATGTGGTGGTAAATGTGCAAGGAGATGAGCCGTTTGTAAAAAAGGAACCCCTTCAAAAATTACTAGAAGTATTTAAGGACCCAGCTCAAAATGTACGTGTGGCATCACTCATGCAAGTGCTTACATCACAACAAAATATTGAAGATTCGAATTACGTAAAAGTGGCCATCGATAAAAATAGCAATGCTTTATTTTTTTCGCGAAGTGTGATACCATATCCTAGAAGCACCGAGAGCCCAATTACTTATTACGAACATATTGGTGTGTATGCATTTAAAAAAGAAGCGCTGCTTGCATTTACCAATTGGGAAATGACACCACTTGAAGCCGCAGAAAAAATTGAGTGCCTTCGTTATTTAGAAAATGGCGTATCCATAAAAATGGTTACAACAAATTATATGGGCGTAGAAATTGATACACCCGAAGACTTAGAAAAAGCAGCAAAGCTTTTACAACAATAAATAATACCCGAATAAAAATAACGATATGAGTTTTAGAAATTTTAAAATGGTTGACTATGTGGTGTATGGACGCGGTAGTTTTAATCAACTTGACGAAATATTAGCACCCAATAGAAAAGGCGATGCCCCTATGATTTTTTTAGTGGATCATTTTTTTGAAGGGAAGCCACTCGTGCAAAGAATTCCACTTACTGGAAAAGATAAAATTGTTTTTGCGGACGTTACACATGAGCCTAAAACAAAGCAGGTAGACGCTTTGGCCGCTTCTCTGCGCGAAGAATTTGGTACTGTAAGTGGTATTGTAGGCATTGGTGGTGGCTCAACTATGGACCTTGCAAAAGCAGTTTCACTCATGATGACCAATCCGGGTTCTTCTGCCGATTATCAGGGCTGGGACCTCGTAAAAAATGCAGGTGTTTATAAAGTTGGTATTCCTACATTATCTGGAACGGGTGCCGAAGTGAGTAGAACAACGGTGTTAACAGGTCCTGTGCGAAAGCTGGGTATGAACTCCGATTTTACTCCGTTTAATCAAATTGTACTAGATCCAGATTTAGCAAAAGACGCACCGGCTAATCAACGTTTTTACACGGGCATGGATTGCTATATTCATTGCATTGAATCTTTAGAGGGTACGTACTTAAATGAGTTCAGTAAAAGTTATGGTGAAAAAGCACTGGATCTTTGCAGAAAAGTTTTTGTAGAAAAAAATACTTGGGATGATGAAAGTGACGAGCAATTAATGATGGCATCATTTGCCGGCGGTATGAGTATTGCATATAGTCAGGTGGGTGTTGCGCATGCAGTGAGCTATGGATTAAGTTATTTACTAGGGACCAAACATGGTATTGGCAACTGTATTGTGATGAATCATTTAGAGGAATATTATCCAGCAGGTGTTGAAGAATTTAAATTCATGGTTCAAAAAAATAACATTGAAATTCCGGTGGGTATTTGTGCAGGATTATCGGATCAAGATTTTAATACCATGATTGATATTTCATTAAGTTTAAAACCATTGTGGGAAAACGCGCTTGGTAAAAACTGGGAAACAATAATGACACGTCAAAAACTGCGTGCACTCTACGAAAAGCTGTAAAGCATACGCAATTAGAATAGATTATAAGATAGGGCCGTAATAAGCCCTATCTTTGTTTATAGACACATTAAATATTTTATTTTGAAGTTTATAGATTTAGGGTTGGATCAGCGGATACTGGATGGTATTGATGCGATGGGATATGAGACGGCAACGCCGGTGCAACAACAAGTAATGGTTCCCATATTAGAAGGGAAAGATATTATTGCTGCTGCGCAAACAGGAACTGGAAAAACAGCGGCATTTTTATTGCCACTACTCCATAGATTATTAACCACACAACACGACTCTCACGATATCAATGCACTTGTTATTGTTCCAACACGTGAGTTAGCGATTCAAATTGCAGAAAGTTTAGAAGGCCTTTCTTATTTTACAGACGTAAGTTCTATTGCCGTTTATGGTGGTGGTGATGGCAGTTCTTTTGCTGCAGAAAAAAAAGCACTAAACACAGGTGTTGATATTGTAGTGTGTACGCCGGGCCGTATGATTGCGCATTTAAACATGGGCTATGTAAAATTAAAAGGCTTAAAATATTTAGTGCTCGATGAGGCAGACCGTATGCTAGACATGGGTTTCAACGATGACATTCAAAAAATAATTTCTTTTTTACCGGCGCAAAGACAAAACCTTTTGTTTTCTGCCACCATGCCTGTAAAAATGCGTGACCTCGCTAGAAAAATATTAACCAACCCGGTAGAAATAAATATTGCGATTTCAAAACCACCTGAGCAAATCATACAAAAAGCATTTGTCGTTTACGAACCACAAAAAGTGCCTATTATAACGGATATGCTCAGCAGCAATGTTTATAAAAATGTGATTGTGTTTTGTTCTAAAAAACAAAATGTAAAACAACTTACACAGGAATTAAAAAGAGCCAAACTTGCCGCCGAAGAAATTCATTCGGATCTGGATCAAAAGCAAAGAGAGCAGGTGCTACAAGATTTTAGAAACCACAAGCTTTCGATACTAGTTGCCACCGATATTTTAAGCCGCGGCATCGACATCGAAGAAATTGACCTAGTTATTAATTACGACGTTCCTAACGATGGTGAAGATTATATTCACCGCATTGGCCGAACGGCCCGCGCAGCCACTACAGGAACGGCTTTCACACTCATTAGTGAGCAGGAACAATATAAGTTTTTAGCCATCGAAGAACTACTAGGTGCCCCAGTTACAAAAGGCACCGTCCCTCCCGAATTTGGCGAAACACCGGAATATGCACCCAAGCAAAGAAGTCGTGGTAATTTTAAGCAAAGACCGGGTCACAAAAAGCGTTAAATAATTTAGCAGATATGCAAAAAACGTTTTAATTTATGCTTCAATTAAAACGCTTGCCATGTCAACTAGAAGAGATTTTTTACAAAACGCAGGACTCTTAACTGGAGGCTCTGTACTTGCATCTGCACTGGGTAACGAAAGTTTTGCCTATTTTAAAAACAGTGTCATGCCTTCCGACCGTGTTAATATTGGTGTGATTGGACTCAATGGTATGGGATGGGCTAACGCCGCCACTGCCATGCGCCTTCCAGGCGTTGTGATTGCTGCACTTTGTGACATTGATACGACTGTTATTGATGGCCGCATTGCAGAATTAAAATCTAAAAATATTGATACTTCTAAAATTGCGATCTATTCCGATTATAGAAAACTACTAGAAAATAAAGATGTAGATGTTGTGATCATTGGTACCCCAGATCATTGGCATGCACTACAAATGATTCATGCTTGTCAGGCTGGTAAAGATATTTATGTAGAAAAGCCAGTGGGTAATTCTATTGTAGAGTGTAACGCCATGGTGGCGGCTCAAGAAAAATACGGTAGAGCGGTGCAAGCGGGTCAGTGGCAGCGCAGCCAACAACATTTTGGTGATGCCGTAAATTTTGTACATACCGGAAAATTAGGTACTATCAGAAATGTAAAAGTGTGGTGCTACTCTCAATCTAGCCCGATGCAGCCTAAAGCAGATGCGCCTATTCCTGCAGGTGTTGATTATAAAACTTGGTTGGGTCCCGCTCAGTTAAGACCGTATAACCGCAACCGTTTCCATTATTCTTTTAGATGGTTTTGGGATTATGCAGGTGGTTTAATGACCGACTGGGGTGTGCATTTATTGGATTACGCTTTACTAGGCATGAAAGAAACGGCGCCTAATACGATTTCTGCGGTGGGTGGCAAATACGCTGATCCTAGGGCTGCAAGCGAAACGCCAGATATGTTAAACGTTTTATATGGCTTTGATAAATTTAGTGTGTCTTGGGAGCAAACCATGGGCATTACCAATGGTAACTATGGAAGAGACCATGGCGTTGCATTTCAGGGCGATAACGGCACACTTGTTTTAAATAGAGAAGGTTGGGAAGTCATTGAAGAATCAAGAAGTGCGAATAAAATAATTGTTCCACTTAAGAGATCGGTCGATAATGGCGTAGAAAAACATTGGATTAACTTTTTAGAAGTGGTTAAGTCGCGTGATTTTTCTAAACTACATTGCTCAATTCAAGAAGGAGCTAAAGTGGCTACCATTTGTCAGATGGGAAACATTGCACACCGCAGTGGCAAACAGTTACAGTGGGATCATGCAAAAAAACAATTTACGGATGCTGCGGTTAACGCAAAATATTTATCGGCTGTTTACCACAATGGATATAGCATTCCAAAAATATAAATTGATGAAAAAAATTATAGTAACGCTACTTAGTGTAACACTCATTACTACAAGCGCGCTTTCGCAACAAAGTAGAGAGGACAGTTTAAATAGAGAAGCGGCTAAAACAGAAATTTGGGAGCCGAAGCCTACAAAAGTAGAACCGGGTAAAACGCCTTCTGACGCGCCCTCCGATGCTATTATATTATACAATGGAAAAAACTTAGATGCCTGGCACCGTTTAGGTGGTGGTAAGGCAGGCTGGAAAATAGAAAAAGACGGTACATTAACCGTGGTGAAAGGATCTGGATCTATAGAAACCAACCAACCTTTTGGTAGTTGTCAACTCCATATCGAGTGGCGTTCTCCAGCAGAAATTAAGCAGTCGGGCCAGTACCGTGCCAATAGTGGCGTGTTTTTTATGGGTAAATATGAAATTCAAATACTCGATTCGTATACCAATCAAACCTATGTGAATGGACAAGCGGGTGCTTTGTACAAACAACATATTCCACTTGTAAATGCAACCAAAAAACCGGGTGAGTGGCAAACCTATGATATCATTTTTACGGCACCACAATTTTATGCTGATGGTAAAGTGCAAGTGCCAGGAAGATTTACGGTACTACACAATGGTGTACTTGTTCAAAATAATGTAGATATAAAAGGAACGATTCAGTGGATTGGTCCATCTGTATATGAAGCGCACCCTGCTAAACTTCCATTTTATTTACAAGACCACGACCTCGATGGCGGTAGTCCAGTAAGTTTTAGAAATATTTGGATTCGTCCATTAGATTAGTATTTTAAATCTTTGCGTATAAACACCTAATGTCCTTTGTTAGCAAGGGTTTCTATCATGTAATATTTTTTTGAGGCAATGTAATTGCGTCTAGTTGTCAGCAATAATTAGGAAGTAATATTTATTATTTCCAAATTGAATAATAAAATTATTGCATGTCGGAACAGCCCAGCTTTTACACGCTTATTTTGTTTTCCATACCGCTGCTCGGTGTATTTATATTTTTATTTATTTGTGTGATTTATTTCTACCACAAAAAAAATAAAAACTTACTACACCAACTCATCACCACCGAAATTACAGCTGCCGAAAAAGAACGTAAGCGTATTGCCGCAGATTTGCATGATGATTTTGGCCAACTACTTTCTGTTATTAGACTTCAGGTTAGCAGCATCAATCCGGTATCTCAAGCCGATAGACAACTTATTAAAGAAGCCGCCACACACATAGATGACGTTTTAAAACGCATGCGTGTGATGAGTGAAGCCATTGTGCCCAATCAACTTCTAGCAGCGGGTTTTTGTTGGGGTATAGAAGAACTGGTGGCTACTTTCAATAAATTAGGTAATATTCAAGTGCATTGGGAACTGACTGGTGATCTTCCCGAATCGGAACCGGATCACTGGTTACATCATTACCGTATTATTCAGGAAATACTCAACAATGCATTAAAGCATTCTAATGCAAAAAATATTTGGATCAACGCCTTAGTAGATGATAAATATTTTTTACTATCTATTACAGATAACGGTATTGGTTTTGATAAAGAGGCTGTAGCTAGGGCGGCTACGGGTTCTGGGCTTAGAAATATTTTTAACCGCGTTGCACTTCTTCGTGGTCAAATTATTATAGACACTTTGCCGCAGCAAGGCGTACGTTATCAAATAAAAACCCCCCTTAATTATGCTAAGTAAAAAAATCAAAATTGTCATTGCCGATGATCACCGTATTTTTAGAGAAGGCTTAAAGCTAATGCTAGCAGGCGTTTCAAACATTGATGTGTTAGGAGAAGCTTCAGATGGTGCTCAATTAATTGCGCTTGTAGCATCTGCCGCACCCGATGTAATTATTACGGATGTAAAAATGCCCAACGTATCTGGTACCGAAGCTGTAAAAATTTTATGTGCAAAATATCCGGGTATCCGAATTATTGCACTCACATCATTTGGCGAAGACCAGCAGATCATTGAAATGATTGAAGCAGGAGCGATGGGTTTTTTATCCAAAAATATTGTGCATGAAGAACTCGTAAGTGCCATTAATTCGGTGTACCAGCATAATGCTTATTTTTCTCAAAGTATTACCGAAAGGCTTTCAAAAATTATTGCTCAAAAAACCACGGTCCGCCACCACAATCCAAGTATCAGTTTTACCGAAGTCGAAAAACAAATTATTGGCTTGATATGTAAAGAACTGACCAGTAAAGAAATAGCCGGTCAATTAAAAATTGGCAAACGCACTGTCGAGAGCTACCGCATTCGAATTATGGATAAAATTGGCGCCAAGAGTTTGGCCGGAATTATCACCTATGCAGCGGGATATTTGCCTAAAAATCAACAAATTGCGTAAAATTGGCCTTAAAAACCAAAATAAAGCAGTTTTGACTAATTTTTAACCACCGCCTTGATGTCAATTCAGTTATTTTTGTGGCCAATTGTATTTATACAGCGAACCAAACGAACAATGAAAAAATTAGTATTCTTAAGCCTCGCGCTAACTGCTACCCTTTTTGCAACTGCTCAAACGGCAAAAAAACCAACCAAAGACTGGAGTAAATTTGATTTTACCAATCGCGCGGCAGATCATTTAGTGATTCAGTATGGAGCAGACGCTTGGCTGAATAGGCCTACGGCACTTCGCACAGGAAATGGTTTAAGCAGACATTTCAATGTTTATTTCATGTTTGATAAGCCTGTAAAATCCAATCCAAAATATAGCGTAGCTTATGGCATTGGTATTGGTACCAGTCATATCTTTTTTGATAACACAAGAGTAGATTTTAAATCTGGCGCCCCAACACTTCAATACACAGCGGTGGATAGCGTAGATCATTTCAAGAAAAATAAAGCCACTAGCATTTACGCAGAAATTCCTGCCGAAATCAGATACTATTCTAATCCAGAAAATCCGAACAAATCATGGAAGGCAGCTATTGGTGTTAAAGTGGGTTCTCTATTAAAAGCATATACAAAAGGAAAAAACCTCATCAACAAACAAGGTGAATCGGTGTATGGCACGGCTTACATAGAAAAAAATGTTTCCAAGCGTTACATCAATGGAACCAGCCTTGCCGTTACAGGTAGAGTTGGTTATGGTAGTTTATCACTTCATGCGGGCTATCAATTTAATAGTGTTCTTAAAGAAGGATTTGGACCTACCATGCAACGTTTATCTGTAGGTATTACACTCAGCGGTTTATAAATTTTGACATTTTGATTGAGAAGCAACACAAAATTAGAAAAGAGGAGAAAGCGGTACTTGTTGGCCTCATTCAAAAAGAAGTAACACCTGATCAAGTAAGAGAATACTTAGACGAACTTTCATTTTTAGCTGAAACGGCTGGTGCTATTGCCATAGAAAGATTTACACAACGACTTCCGCATCCTGATAGCCGCACATTTGTTGGAAAAGGAAAGTTAGAAGAAATCAAACAATACGTTGCGTCTAGAGATATTAACGTAGTGATATTTGATGATGAACTTACGGGCTCACAAATTTCCAATATTGAAAAAGAGGTAAAGTGTCGGGTTATTGACCGAAGCGATTTAATCCTAGACATATTTGCCTCTCGTGCAAGAACTGCACAAGCTAAAGTACAAGTAGAGTTAGCGCAATACCAATATATTTTACCACGCTTAAAAGGAATGTGGACGCACCTTGAGCGTCAGGGAGCAGGTATTGGTTCACGTGGTCCGGGTGAAACAGAAATTGAAACAGATAGACGTATTGTAAAAGATAAAATTTCATTACTTCGCGGCCGTTTAAAAGAAATTGACAAGCAATCTATTACCCAGCGTAAAGAACGTGGAGAATTTATTCGCGTTGCTTTAGTGGGTTACACAAACGTTGGTAAAAGCACACTCATGAATGTGCTGAGTAAATCGGATGTGTTTGCAGAAAATAAATTGTTTGCAACACTTGATACCACGACTCGAAAAATTGTTTACGAAAACACACCATTTTTATTAAGTGATACGGTTGGGTTTATTAGAAAGCTACCACACCATTTAGTAGAAAGTTTTAAGAGCACGCTTGATGAAGTGCGTGAAGCCGATATTTTATTACACGTTGTTGATGTTTCGCATCCTTTATATGAAGATCAGATAGGTGTTGTAAATCATACATTGCAAGAATTAAAAGCTTTTGATAAACCTATTTTAACCATCTTTAATAAATTAGATTTATATGAATCCAACACTTTTGATGAGTGGCTTGAAGATGAAGTAAAACAAGAATTACTTTTAGAACTCAAAGAAAAATGGGACCGCGCAACTAATAACAATTGTGTTTTTATTTCGGCACTTGAAAAGAAAAACATTGATGCACTTCGTGAAATTATATTAACCAAAGTACGCGAACTCTATTTAATTCGTTACCCATACAGAGACATCCATTTTTAAAGCATGCTTTCTCTTTTTTCCAATACACCTACTTGGCATAAAATTACAGAGACACCTGTATCGCTTATTTGGCAATCCAATAACATGTGTATTGTAGAAGTGGCCGGTAAAAAAATAACCCTAGGAAAATTTCAGGATCAAATTTTTGCTTTTGCGCAAAAGTGCCCACATGCCAGCGGCATCATGGCAGATGGCTTTATAGACGCCGCCGGAATGGTGGTATGTCCGCTACACAGATACCGGTTTAGCCTCCAAAATGGGCGCAATACCAGCGGCGAAGGCTATTATTTAAAAACATACCCAACCCAAATGCGGGTAGATGGCCTATATGTTGCTTTTTAGCCCTGTTTTTTAATGATTTTTGTAACTAGATTTTGCCAGATTGCAAATTTTCCTATTTTTGCAACCCCGTGGTACTCAACCATGGGAAACATATTCCTCCTTAGCTCAGTTGGTTAGAGCATCTGACTGTTAATCAGAGGGTCTCTGGTTCAAGTCCAGAAGGGGGAGCGGAAAACAAAAAAGAGGTCACATTCGACCTCTTTTTTGTTTTTAGACTCTTTCAAAACCTCGTTTAAATCAAATAGGACCCGAATGGATTTAGTGAATGGGGTGGTTGCAACGCTTCGATTTTTAGCTTTCAATTTTGGGAGCTTTAGCTTCCTTGATACCTGATTCAAATTGAACATCTAAACCATGAGATACAGTTTTAGTATCTTCATAAACATCAAATTTAACAGCCTTCCCCCACTTCAATGTGATAAAATGAACTCCTTTATTTATGTAGGGATCACCATTTAATAATTGACAAGTTGCTGTCCACCGAGCAATAACAAGGGTTTTGGCTGGATTTCCTTTAACCTGAATGTCTGTTACCTCAAATTTAAGGTCTGGAAGTACAATTCCCACTCTTTCAAACCATCTTTTCAAGCTTTCTTTATCATGGCGTGTACCACCCAAGCAATTATCTCCTGCAAAAGTATGTTCTAATTCTTTATTAGACACTCCCTTTAAAACCTCGTCATAACGATGCTCTGTTATAGATTTGAAGTTCTTCCTAACAAATCCCTTTATAATATGATGATAAGGGTTTAAATCTTGGGCAATTACCGAAGTTGCTGCAACGATAAATAATACCAACGATAATAATAATTTTTCCATTACTCTTTTTTAATTGATGAGTTGAAAATTACTAATAAGCTGAAATTCAAACAATGAACTTGGGTTAAGAAATACGTTTCCTTATTCTACTTAGTGCCTGTGGCGTTACTCCAATATAAGAGGCTATATACTTTAATGGAATAAATTGCAACAATTCAGGTTGTTCTGTAAATAAGTTCAAATAACGTTCCTGGGCAGATTGGATTAATAAAGATAATTCTCGCTTAGATTTTTTCATAAACAGGTCTTCGCTTGCCAATCTACCTATAGTATTGCCAATTTCCGTTTTGTCATAAATTATTTCTAAGTCATTATACGATACACTCCATAGTATAGTGTCTGTTAAGGTTTCTAACTGGTAAGTTGATGGTTCTTGTGTCAAGAAAAAATCATATGCGGACACAAAATTATTGACGAATGCAAATTCAAAAGTTAAATCATCAAATTCTTGAGGAATACATTTTCTAACAATTCCCTTTTCAATAAAAGATAAGTAGTTTTCTTTATGTCCTACTTTTAAAATTATTGATTTTTTGGCAAATTCACGTTTTATAAGTTTAGATGAAAAGAACTCCCAATCTTTTTCAGAAATAGGAACCATTTTTTGGAAATATTTTTTTATTTCAATCATTTCTCGTTCTCAATTAGGTTGTTTTAAGTGAGTGGTTTCTTCTAAAGCATGACGCATAACTAGTATATAGACGTTAAAAACATTCGTTTATCACCTAAAATTCGGGTAGATTTTAGCTATAAACTAGCGTATTACATATTTTAAATGTAATTTAAAATTTTACAAGTTATCAATCAAAATTGCACGAAGTTCCACCCTTTAATTTCCTGATAGTTAGGGTAGTTGCAATTAGGACAATAAAACCTCAGCTGGAATATTGGTTAACGGAAAAATTCTTTGTTTAACTTTACTGCAAATTTAAAATAAAGAATTCCATCACCTATATGAATGACTTCTATAAACAGCCAAAAGTGCTAGTCTGGATTCAAACCATTTTTTTATTGGTTGTTGGATTAATTTTAGCGCTTTTAATTATTGAGAAAGGGTATTCCCAGCCACTCTTTTATTTTGGATTCATTTTATATATACCCATTAGCCAATTTTTGTTCACTCCAATATATACATTAACTGGTGGTTATACCTATTATTCACCCATGCTTCTTGGTTACATGGTCAATGACAAGGAAATTGATTTGCACAGTGGAACGAGCTTTGATTATTTATTTGTTTTAAATATATTCAAATTAGGAACCCCTCTAAGAAATAGGATTATGATGCACCATATACAAGGCCTATTAAAAATTATTCAGTTAATTGAGGACAAACACATACCAGCGTCTGTCAATATTATTGGGACGTCTTATTTTTTTAGCGAACGAACATTACATAATTTGGGTTTTCAATTAGAAAAAGCCACTCTATTTTATAGGATCAATCTATTCCTGAATTTTATAGATCTATTTTGGATGTATTCTCTATCAAAAGGCAAGCTGGCCATACCTAGTGTATGGGACGCCAAAAAAGCAAAGATAACCGGGGATGCCCTTGTAGCTCAAAAAACAAAATTTGAAAGACTATATCAAAATTTAGAAGCAAGACAAGCAAAATGACGTCCAAATGACGCCTATATATCATTCATTTATTCATTAACTCATATCATGTTTGCAAAATGGAACTTGGGGAAAGATTAAAAGAGCTAAGAACAGGTTTAAATTATTCTCAAAAAGAACTATCTGAAAAAACAGGTTTAACGCTCAGGACAATTCAGAGAATCGAAAACAATGAGGTAAAACCAAGCCTTTATTCATTAAAAGTAATTGGAG
>JBEDIY010000080.1:0-42489 GCA_041173245.1 Bacteroidota bacterium
CTAAAACGGCCGGCCTCGTTGGTGTCAAGTTTTTGTACCAAACGCGTGTTTACCATAGAAAAAAGCGGACTTGTCCCTATTTGTTGAACCTTACTGATATGCGTAGAGTCGTATATATAAACAGTAGCCTTTAATGGCCTTGGCGCAGGGGCTGCCGCCCCTACCATGGGCATTTGATTACCTATCATTTCTGTTACATCGCCAACAATACCTTGGATTTGGGAAGCACTATTGCTGGCCTTTTGAGACGCGTCCGCCGATACTTTTGGCGTCTTGCAAGAAATACCCAAAAAAATCAGGATAAATACATAAAAAAGAACCGGTCTCATAATTCAAATTTAAAAGGTAATTAAGTATTTTTAGTTCACTACAAAAGCCCCCTGGGGCAATAATGTGAAGATATATGAAAACAATCAAGTTTAAAAGAACCGCTCATTTTTTTGCAACCATCCTTACTTGTACTTTTTTAGTTACAAATAGTATTGCACAAACAACAACTGAGCCCGCTATTTTAGAGCGTACTGCAAAAGGATTGCAAATTGCAGATAAAGAAAATTATATCAAAGCATTATCGCTGGCCAAACAAAAAGGTTGGGCATTAACCATTACCGACAAAGAAGGAAATGTAGGAAAGCTAGTAGGTGTAGATGGTTTTAATTTACCCAAGTATTATATCGCGCACAACAATGCTATTGCTGCCAATACTACAAGGACCAATCAACTATGGCCAGGTGGATCTTCGGGTCTTAATTTATCTGGATCATCTGCTTCTGTAAAAAATAAATTAGGTGTTTGGGATGGTGGTAAAATTTTAACCACACACGTAGAACTTGTAAATAAAGTGACGCAAAAAGACAATGCAGCAGTGCTTTCTGACCATGGTACACACGTAACGGGCACCATGGTTGCTACGGGCGTAAACCCAAGTGCAAAAGGTATGGCGTATGGTTTACAGGGTATTATTGCGTATGATTTTTCGGGTGATAAAGCAGAAGTTGCTTCAGAGGCGGCTAATCTTTTAGTTTCCAATCACTCCTATGGAACCATTACAGGATGGAATTACAACGCATCACAAAGTAGATGGGAATTTTATGGTCGCTCTACCGACAACGAAGATTATAAATTTGGATACTATAGTAACGACACGCAATTACTAGATTCTATTGCCTACAATGCTCCTTATTATTTGTATGTAAAATCGGCGGGCAATAGTAGAAATCAAAATGGACCAGCGGTAGGTCAACCCTTTTTCAGATACAATGCAAGTGGCTCGATGGCTGCTGCTGGTAATAGACCAGACGGAATAAGTAACAACGATGGTTATGGAATTGTTTCTTGGGATGGTAATGCAAAAAACATTTTAACTGTTGGTGCAGTTAATGGAATCTCTTCTATTTATAGCAGACCCGAAGATGTAGTAATGAGTAGTTTTAGTTGTTGGGGCCCCACAGATGATGGTCGTATTAAACCAGATATTGTAGCCAATGGTGTTGCTGTTTTATCAAGCACTTCTGGCTCTAATACCAGCTATGCTAGTTTGAGTGGTACTTCTATGTCATCCCCCAATGCATCAGGATCACTTATATTATTACAAGAACTATATGCACGTTTAAAAAATGGTGAATTTTTAAGAGCAGCAACCATTAAAGGGCTTGCCATACACACAGCTAGTGAGGCTGGTAGTGCGCCAGGTCCCGATTATAAATTTGGATTTGGACTTTTAAACGTAGAAAAAGCAGCTGCCGTGATTTCTGCAGCCGTTGCCAATAATAATAATGCAAGTAGTGAGCATTTGATGTATGAAAATGTTTTAAATGCAACTACAACTAGTTTTTCTACAAATGTTATTGCTTCAGGTAAAGGACAGTTAAAAGCGACTATTTCTTGGACAGATCCTAAAGGAAATGTAGAAACCGTAAACGTACTAAATGATCCAACACCAAAACTTGTAAATGACTTAGATGTCCGTATCACAACTAATAATGGTACAAAAGTTTACAGACCATGGGTTATGATTCCTTCAAGCCCAAGTAGTGATCCTTCACCCGGCGACAACGTAATTGACAACGTAGAAGTCGTGGATGTAGACAGTACCATTCCTGGACAGTCTTACACCGTAACTGTTACCTATAAAAACACGTTACAAAGAGGTACACAAGCATACGCTCTACTCGTAAGTGGTGTTGGTGGAACAGCTTATTGCGCATCTACAGCGTCTTCAAATGCAGGCGGCAAAATTGATAGCGTAAGTTTTAGAACCATTCGTTATTCGAATCCTACTGGCGGAACCACATACACAGATAATACAAAAATGGTGGCACAAGTTGAGCCATTACAAACTGTTCCATTCTATGTTCGTGCAGCTAGTTCAGATGCTACCAACGTAAATAAAATTGGAAAAATATTTATCGATTATAACAACAACGGATCCTTTACTGATGACAATGAACTTGTTGCAACAAGTGGTAACCTAGCCAACGCAGGCGCATTTACTGGCAATATTGCAATTCCTAACACGGTTACGATTGGTAACTTTTTAAGAATGCGTATTGTGTTACAAGAAACTTCGAGTGCAGCAGATGTTAATGCTTGCGGCACATATAATAAAGGCGAAACCCAAGATTACCGTTTACTTGTTATCAATCCTTCCAACGATGTGTCTATTACAAGCATTACAAGTCCAAGCTCATTAGAGTGTGAAGACAGTACCCAATATTTAACAATACAACTTCGTAACAATGGTTCATCACCTGCAGATAATGTAAGCGTCACTGCTACCATTAAAGAAGGCAATACTGTAATTAGTACCATCAATGCGCCATATCCTGGAACCATTCCGGGTCAAACAAACGCAAGCTTAACCTTACAAAAACCATTTCTAACCAAGGCAAACACTTCGTACAATGTAGCGGTTACCGTTAATTTTACCGGCGATCAAAATCCTAACAATAACGCCTTAAATAGCGATGTTTCAATTAGCCGCAAATCAGGAACACCAGATGCGGTTGGTACTATTTGTGGCACGAATGCCATTTTAAAAGTGAATAATCCAGAAGCAGGTGCTAATTATTTTTGGTACAGTAGTGCAGCAAGTAATACACCCCTTGCTGCTGGTCCAACATTTAACACCACTACCATTCCTGCTAATAAAACCTATTTTGTAGGAAGAGAAATGAAAACAACGGTGGGGCTTCCAAATAAAATGGTACACCCAGACGGCGGTTACAATAGTTTTAGCGGAAACTTTGTACGTATCAATAATTCTGTTCCTGTAGTAATAGAAAGTGTAAGACTCTATATTGGTAATCCTGGAACCGTGCAAGTAATGCTTGCCGATTTAGGAACCTTAAATGCAAATGGTAGCTACACCTACTTCCCATTAAGCAGCGTTACATTTAATGTAACGGCTACACACCCTACACCAACAGGCGGTGCTGTTACGGGTAATCCTGCAGGAGATACCGGCGCTATTTACCAATTAAACCTTCCAGTAAACACACCTGGCGATCACGTATTAATGGTAACCTGTTCTAATGGTGCTACCATTTTTAGAAACAACAACATGATTGGTGCCACGTATCCAATGGCAGTTCCTGGTGTGTTTAGCATTACAGGAAACAGCGTTAACTGGGGTTCTACCAATGATCCTAATCCTTTCTACTATTTCTTTTATAACATGAAAATTAGAACGCAGGCTGGCTGTGTAAGTGATAAGGCAACCATTGTAGCAACAAACGTTGTAGCACCAACCATTACAAAAGTGGCAGATTCACTTTCTAGTAGTGCAACGTCAGGTAACCAGTGGTATTTTAACGATGCCTCTATACCAGGTGAAACAGGACAAAAAACCAAGTTAAGACAATCGGGTGCTTACAAGGTTGTTGTAACAGATGCAACTGGATGTTCTCAAACCTCTAATATTATCAGCCACGTTGTAACTGCTTTACCACCGGAAGTAGTAGCCAAAGAAATTAATTTAACGGTATCGCCTAACCCTAACAATGGTAAATTCCAATTGCGCTTTGAAGTTAAAAATAGGGCGCCGTTAAACATTGATATTTTAACCGCTAGTGGTCAAAAAGTATTTACCGAATCGACACCAAATTTTAATGGGGTGTATAGCAAAGAGATCAATATTGGAAAACCTAGCTCCGCATATTACCTTTTAAAAATTGAGCACAACAAAAAAACATACACCCAGAAGGTAATTATCATAGACTAGTTAGCTGGTCTAGCGTACCTTTAAGGTATGAAAAAGTGTTACCTAGTTATATTTATAATAGCTGCCTGCTTTACAACTGGCAGCTATTCTTTTGCCCAAAAAAATGAGAAAAGAACGGGGTTTTTGAAAGACAGTACTACACAAATGCCCATTGTACTTGCTAGCGTTACCAACTTAACTACACGCGAAACAGTGATGACTAGTAGTACTGGTAAATTTTTAATTGCGGTAAAACCTAAAGACATTTTATCCTTTGCAGCTGTTGGCTATTATTTTGATACACTTACTGTTGCTTCAGAAAATAATTCAGCTACAATTGCTGCCTATTTAAAACCATTGGGTGCTTATTTAGGTAACGTAACGGTAAGTAGTAAAGGACTTAATAGATATCAGTTGGATAGTATGGAGCGCCGCAAAGAATTTTTACAAGGCATTGCAAATTATATGATCCCTGCCGTTGCTAAAGCAAATTCTGGCGCAGGCATTGCGCTTAACATTGACCGTTTTTCTAAAAATGAAAAAAGAAAAAGAAGGGCCTATTCGTTTTATGAATCCAATGAAAACGAAGCCTATATCAATTACCGTTTTACACCAGAACTAGTGGCTTCACTTACAGGTTTTAAAGACGATGCACTACAAACATTTATGCAAACGTATAGGCCGTCTGCCAGTTGGTTACGATCCAATCTAACCAAAGAAGATTTAGTGTATTACATCAATGCGCAATTAAAAAACTACAAACCTACTCGTAACGAAGTGCGTTAATTGGATTGAGTTTAGCAGCTTTCATGGCCGGATAAATACCAGCACCAAGGCCCACTGCGGTACAAATAACAATACCTGTAATCACCCAGCCCCATGGAATAATAAATCCTGTATTTAAATAGATGGCAAAAATATTTCCTACGCCAACCCCAAGTAAAATACCAAAAAGGGCGCCGAGTAAACTAATAATAACACTCTCAAATAAAAACTGCTGACGCACATTTTTACTTTTTCCGCCAATCGCTTTAATGAGCCCCACTTCTTTGGTTCTTTCGTTAACAGCAACTAGCATAATATTCATAAGGCCAATAGCTGCACCAATGAGTGTAATAAGCCCAATAGCACCCGCTGAGCCCGTGATACTGCCTAAAAAGCCAATAAATAATTCGGCAAACTTGTCACTTTTTTCTATCACAAAATTATCTGTTTCGGTAGGCATTAATTTTCTAATAGATCTAAAATAAGCCGTTGCCTGACCTGCAGCTGGATCAATTTCTTTAACATTGGCTACCATAACACCCATCAAATAAGAGTTACTAGCATTACCATACTTTCTAATATTATTATAGGTCGTAACAATCACATCGTCTTGACGCAACATAGCACTAGAGCCTTTTGCTTTTAAAAGCCCAACCACACGGTATGGCGCGCCGCTAACCCGCACAATTTTATCTATACAACGCTCTGGCTTATCACCAAATAAAGTAACAGCCACCGCATTACCTAAAATACAAACGTTACGTCCACTTTGTAAATCTTGCTCATTTAAATTACGGCCCTGAATTAAAGTGTAACCGCTTACCGCTAAATAATTTTCATCACCACCCATTAGAACAATTTGCGGATTGGTTTTTTTATCTTGGTAATGAATTTCTTGACCACCTGGACCCCTTCTATAAATACTTACAAACGCGTTTGGAAAGCTATATGTTTTTTTAAAAAATTCGGCGTCCTCTTTGCGAATGGGTTTATCTAAATTTGATTTCTTTTCTTTTTGACCCCTTACCGATTTTGCAACATCGGAATTATTCCCACCCATTCTCACACGTGAATTTTTATACCTAATATTAAAGGCATTGGTACCCATCGAAGAAAAGCTTTCTTTTAAGCTTTGGTTCATGGCTTCGATGGCTGTAATAATTCCAATAAGTGCCATAATACCAAATGCAATAATGGCTACGGTAATACTTGTACGTAATTTGTTGGCACGAACCGTACGCCAAGCAATTGATAAAGAATCTAAAGAAGTCATTCCTGCCATAATAGTAGCATTATAGCTGTAAAGATAGCACAGATTGGGCAGCCCCTAAACAGAGGGCCTCAAAAAAATGAGGAGCGGTAAGCGGACCCATAAGTATGGTAAAAAACTAAAAGTAAAGCCAGCTCAATAACAGAGAAGGCCAAATACCCAATAGCACAATGAGTGCCGCAACAGCAATCAATGCCGCTTTAAAACCACCTGTAATAGGCAGGGTTTGCGGATCTCCTTCTTTAAAATACATGGCCTGAATGACTCTAAAGTAATAGTACACACTTACGGCAGCTAAAAGTACGGCTACAATAATAAGCCATAGTGCCCCACCCGCTTGCAATGCACCCGCTAATACATAGTATTTAGCAAAGAAGCCAGCTGTTAATGGAATACCAGATAATGATAATAATGAAACAGTTGCTGCAAAAGCAAGAACCGGTTCTTTTTTAGCAAGGCCGTTAAAACCATCTAAGGTATAATCATGCAATTTAATAAGCACTGCAAAAATGCTAATGGTTGCTAAACTGTAAGCTGCTGCATACAATAAAATACCTTCTTTAGCAATTTCAGTATTGCTGGCATAGAGTGCAAAAAGCATAAAGCCTGCTTGCGCAATACTTGAATAAGAAAGCATACGTTTTACGCTCTGCTGAAATACAGCCGTGATATTTCCAATTAATAAAGTAGATACAATGGCAAAATCAACTATGATATGCCAAGTAGGTCCAAGTATCGTGTACTGATTTTCAAATACGCGAATAAAAGCAAGCATACCTGCCGCCTTTACAATGGTAGACATAAAAGAAGTAAACACACTTGGTGCACCATCATATACATCGGGTGTCCAAAAATGAAAAGGAGCAGCTGATACTTTAAAAGACATAGAAGCAAACAACAATATAACACCTGCTACAAGCAAGTACGGAGGTTGCTGAGAAGCAGTAACCACGCCTCTTAAGCCAGCGCCATGCACCATGCCAAAATTACCAGTTGCACCATACATAAGCGCAATACCCATAAGCATAATACCTGTCGAAAAAGAACCCATTAAAAAATACTTCAGCGACGCTTCGTTACTTTTTAAATTTCTTTTATCGGAGCCCGTTAAGATATAAAGTGGAATCGATAAAATTTCTACACCAATAAATAACATGAGGAGTCCATTAAATGAACTTAAAATAGCTACCCCGCAAAGCACGAAAAAAATAAGTGCAAAATACTCTGCCACATTAACGCCTACTTCTGTAATATCACTTCCGCTTAACAATAAATAAATAAATGTTGCACCGTAAGCAATACAGTTAAAAAATAAACCATAACGCTGGGTCACAATTAAATCATGCGTGTTAATATCAAATGAAAACAAATTATTCATTTCCATTAAATTGGCAGCGAGTAAGAAAAGCACACCCGCTGTTGCAATGTTTTTAATGATTGTTTTATTGGTGGTAAAAATGCCACTAAACATCATCACAACACCCAGTAAAGCCGATACAATAATTGCGTTCATAAGAAATTATTTTATAACGAGTAAAGCGTTAACAGAATCTTTGGTTAAATCAATGAGTGGTTGTGGATACACACCAAGCGCTATAACAGCAATAACAATTACAATAAGCACCCATTTGCTGTAAGCATTTATTTCGGTTGCATTTTCGGTAATAGCAGAAACTTCACCAAAGAGTACTTTTTGTACCATCTGAAGTGTGTAAATAGCACCTAAAATAATACTCACACCCGCAGCTGCTGCAATCCAAATATTATATTGGAAAAGTCCATTAAATAATAAGAATTCACCAATAAATGCATTGGTCAATGGCAGTGCAATATTTGCAAATGCAAGCACTACAAATAAAATAGCCATGGTAGGTGCTTTAGTAGCCAGTCCACCTAGTTCCGATAATTTTCTGGTACCCAGTGTAGACTCAATAGCATTAGCAAGTATCCAAAGACCTATCACGTTAATACCGTGGTTAAACATTTGTACTTGCACGCCCTGTAATCCCAGTGTACCGCCAGCAAAAATAGCAGCGGCCATCAGTCCAATATGTGCAATAGAAGAATAAGCAATTAAACGCTTGATATCATCTTGCTTGATGGCAATTAAAGAAGCGTAAATCATACCCACAACAGACAATATAATAATTGGCATTGCAAACTGATGTGCAGCAAAAGGAAAGAGTGGTAACACCCAACGAATCACTGCAAATAAACCCATTTTAACCATCACACCACTTAACACCATGGTTGTAGCGGTTGGCGCCTGCTCGTAAGCATCGGGCTGCCAAGTATGCAAAGGAAAGATGGGCATTTTGATGGCAAAAGCGATAAAAAATAAAAAGAAAGGAAGCGCTTCTTCACCACTTGTTAAATCAGTGTTTGTAAAAGAAGACCATGCAAAACTATGATCCTTGGTGTGCAGGTAAACAAATAAGATACCTACGAGCATTAGTAAGGATCCAATAAACGTGTAAATGAAAAATTTAAACGTAACTGCAATTCTTTTTTCGCCGCCCCAAATAGAAGACAAAAAGTAAACAGGTATTAAAGCAAGTTCCCAGAAGAAATAAAATAAAAGAGCATCCATTGAAACAAACACACCTATTAATCCTACTTGCGCGAGGGACATGAGCGCATAAAAGGCACCTGGATTACTATAATTATTATTTCGGGTAGCAATTAAAATAAGCGGCATACTAATGGCAGTTAACAACACGAGCATTTTAGACATGCCATCAAGTGCTACGCTAAAGCTTGCGCCAATACTAGGCAACCAACTAGCCTCAAACTGATGCATCGATGCCGGCATTGCATAAATACCAAATACAGCAGTTAGCAAAGTAATGACCGATGCTACTATTGCCCAGTTACTTGCTGCCTTTTGGTCTTTGATAAAAAAACCTAAAATGCCTGCAACCAGCGGAATAAAAAGTAATAAAACAGGAATCATATCTTTTATTTAACGTAAATAGAACGGTTAAAATAATCTACTAAAATATTTTACGAATAAAATACATAATGGTGTTGTCGTTAAACCAAATAATGATAAAGAGCACGAGTGCCATTACCATCATTAAAATATAACTACCCACTTGACCACTTTGTAAGAGTCTAAATTGACGACTTCCATATCCCACTAATTTTCCAACACCATTTACGGCGCCATCAATTACAAATTTCTCAACACTATTTTTTAGAAACGATGCAAACCAATAAAGCGGCTTTACAATAACCGTATCATAGAGTTCATCGATATACCATTTATTTTCTAATAGTTGAGCAATACCCGTATTAGGCTCCGCCTTTTCATATTTTTTAAACTTAGTAATCGCATACACAATCACTATTAAAATAATTGTGGTTGCCGTACCCATTAAAATCCATTCGGTAGAAGCTTCCGGGTGGTGTGCATGTGTAAGTGCCTTAGAGCCCGCAAATACAGGTGCTAAAAAGTGTTCCAGCGCATGTGCGTTGGGTGCAAAAAGTTCAGGAATACCAATAAATCCTGCCACTACTGCAAAAAATGCGAGTACCATTAGTGGTAAGGTCATGGCAATTGGACTTTCATGTAAATGCTCCTGTTGATGAGCAGTACCTCTAAAGTTTCCTAAAAAAGTAAGGCTATATAACCTGAACATATAAAATGCAGTTAAAAGCGCACCGCCCATACCTACATAATAGAATATAGGGTTGGTGGCATAGGCTGCCATTAAAATTTCATCTTTAGAAAAGAACCCTGAAAAAGGAGGCACACCGGCAATGGCGATACATCCCAGTAAAAAAGTAAGATGTGTGATAGGTAATTTACTTTTTAGTCCACCCATTTTAGTAATGTCTTGTTCGTGGTGCATGGCATGAATTACTGAACCGGCACCCAAAAACAAAAGGGCTTTAAAAAACGCGTGTGTCATTACGTGAAACACAGCACCTGTGTAGGCACCAACACCTAAACCTAAAAACATATAACCGAGCTGACTTACGGTTGAGTAAGCCAGTACTTTTTTAATATCATTTTGCTTAAGCGCAATGGTTGCAGCGAAAATAGCAGTAGATAAACCAATGATTGCTACAAGGGTTTGTGTAGCAGGCGCCATGGTATATAAAATATTACTACGCGCAATCATATAAATACCAGCCGTAACCATGGTAGCCGCGTGTATAAGCGCAGACACCGGTGTAGGACCCGCCATTGCATCTGGAAGCCAGGTATACAAAGGAATTTGAGCACTCTTACCCATCGCCCCTACAAATAGTAATGTAGTAATGATGGTAATATCTGTGGTAGATAACTGTGCTACAGCAGCAAAAACAGATGCATAAGAAACAGTACCTAATTTAAAAATCAACCAAAATACAGCGAGTAAAAAACCAAGATCGCCAATACGGTTCATGATAAATGCTTTTTTAGCAGCCGCATTGTAATTATTATTCTTAAACCAAAATCCAATGAGTAAGTAAGAACAAAGGCCTACACCTTCCCAACCAATAAACATCACCACATAGTTGCCTCCTAATACGAGTAACAACATCGAAAACACAAATAAATTTAAATAGGCAAAATACCTGCCAAAATGCATCGGTTCTTCTTCGTGCATATAAGCAGTCGAATACAAATGAATTAAAAATCCAATGCCCGTAATAATAAGTAAGAAGAGTGATGACAATGGATCCACTAAAAATTCGAAAGGAATAACTAAAGTACCAACATGAATAAAATTAAAAAGTTGCACGGTTGCTCCGCCGCCATTTTTTACATCAAAGAATATCAATAAGCTCACTACAAAAGAAGCAAGCATGGCGCCAGATCCAATGATACCAATCATGGATTTAGACAATGACTTTCTGAGAAGTCCGTTAACCAGAAAACCGAGTAACGGAAAAAGGGGCACTAAATAAACAAGCTTACTCATATCCTAGTTAGTTTTTTAATCTATTCAAGAAGTTAATATCTACACTGTGTACATTTCTGTACATCATAACAATAATGGCAAGTCCTACACTCACTTCGGCAGCGGCTACTACCATAATAAAGAACACAAATAATTGCGCCTCAATACCAGCCATCGATGTTTTATCGCCAGCAAGTGCCATGGTGTTGTGCACCTTAGAAAAAGCAACGAGTAATAAATTCACAGCATTTAACATGAGCTCGATACACATGAAAACGATAATGGCATTTCTGCGCGTTAAAACCCCAACAATGCCAATACTAAATAAAGCAAGACAGAGGTAGATATAATATTGAATAGGCATATGCGAATACTTTAATGTTAATTATGCTTTTTTACCAATGACAACTGCGCCAACCATGGCACTTAAAAATAACACACTACTAATTTCAAAAGGCACTACAAAATCATTGAAGAGCGCCTTTCCTAAATTCTTAATCAGTCCAATTTCACCAGTGCCCATCGTTACAGCAATATTGTTTAATTCGTTTGCTTGCTTTACAAGTGATACCAGCACCATTAAAAAACAACCACCCGCAATAATACCTGCTAGTTTTAACCAATTGTTTTTTTGTGGTTCGGTAGATGCATTGAGGTTCATAAGCATGATCACAAACAAGAAAAGTACCATAATCGCACCTGCATAAACGATAATATTAACGATGGCTAAAAACTGTGCGTTTAATAAAATGTAATGGCCAGAGATTGCAAAAAATACAGAAATCAACCAAAGTACACTATGCACCGGATTTTTACTAACCACCACCATTACTGCACTAAATAGTGCGAGTACCGTTAAAAAATAAAATAAGAATTGTGTAATACTCATGCGTTCGTTATTAATTTCTTTGACCCTTTGCTGCAGCGTATGCCTCAGGTTCCGTAACAGGATTCGGGATTAATAAATTATCTTTTCCATAAATGAAACCAGTGCGTGTAAAATTAGCAGGCGCAAAAGTTTCACTTAAATAAATAGCGTCTTTAGGACAAGCTTCTTCGCAAAGACCACAAAAAATACAACGCAGCATATTAATTTCATACTTGGCTGCATATTTTTCTTCGCGGTATAAATTTTCTTGACCCACTTCACGCTCTGCAGCTTCCATGGTAATGGCTTCGGCAGGACATGCCACCGCACAAAGGCCACAAGCCGTACAACGCTCTCTACCTTCTTCGTCTCTATTTAAAACGTGAAGACCTCTAAATACCGGACTAAACTCACGTTTTTGCTCCGGATAACGGATGGTAGGTTGCTTTTTAAAAATGTGGCTAAATGTAATAGCCATTCCTTTTAAAATACCAGGAATGTATAAGCGCTCCATGAATGACATGGGCTTTCTGGATACTTCCTGTGCTCTATTGGTTAACGCTTGCATAGCTAATTCAATTAATGATTTATGTTAAACCCCTGCTTTAAATAATATAAGTGCACCTGTAACAAGCATGTTAAATAGTGCAAGTGGAATCATTGTTTTCCAACCCAAATTCATGAGTTGATCATATCTAAAACGTGGAACCGTCCAACGAATCCACATAAATACAAAAATGAAAATGGCAATTTTAATAAGTAACGCTGCTACACCAATTAGTGCGGCAATGTTTGGAGCCAGTGTGCTTTCATCTAAAAACGGAACATCAAATCCACCAAAATACAATGAAGCCATAACCGCACTACTCATGATCATATTGATATATTCAGAAAACAAATAGAAGCCTAGTTTCATAGAAGAATACTCCTGGTGATAACCAAAGTTTAATTCATTTTCTGCTTCTGGTAAATCAAAGGGTGTTCTGTTACACTCTGCAAGTGCACAAACAAAAAAGATAATAAAACCAAGTGGCTGGTACACAATATTCCAGTAGCTACCTGCAGCCATTTGACCGTCTACAATTGTTTTTAAACTTAGTGATCCTGAAAGCATCAACACTGCAATGAGTGAAAGGCCCATCGCAAGTTCATAACTAATGGCTTGTGACGCACCACGAAGTGCAGCCATCAAAGAAAACTTATTATTAGACGCCCATCCACCAATCATCATACCATACACACCCAAACTTACTACCCCAAAAATATATAAGATGCCAATATTGATATCTGCAATTTGTAAATCTACTTTGCGATCAAAAATTTCGATATGACTGCTCCATGGAATAACAGAACAAGTCATGAGCGCTGCTGTCATGGCAAGACCTGGTCCTAAAACAAACAATGCTTTATTGGAATTTGTAGGAATAATTTCTTCCTTCATGATTAGTTTTAATCCATCGGCAAAAGGTTGGAGTAATCCAAAAGGGCCAGCCCTGTTAGGTCCTGGACGGTCTTGTAATACAGCGGCCACTTTTCTTTCTGCAAAAGTGGTATATAATGCAATACCGAGGCTTGCAAAAACAATAATTGCAATCAGTACTAATTTTTCGATGATTAAAAGCCAATCTACAGCAAGTAATGTCATGTCTTGATCTAATTTATAAAGATGAATCTTTGTTTACTTCACTCACACTATGAATATCCATTAATAAATGTGGCGCACGACCTGCATTTACCGCGGCAAATGTTTCGGTAGGGGTATGCATACCCACAGAACCTTGGTAGTGCCCTTGTGCAATGACAGAATGTCTATCAATTTCACGTGGTCCTTCAATAATCCAGTCTGATGCATTTTTAGTTTCGAAGCGGCAAGTATTACAAATCCAATCTTCCACTTCACCCCACTTGTCTTTACGAGCGGTAACGCGGTATACTTCATCACCTCTATTCCAAAGTGTTACTTTACCAGAACAGGTAGGACAATCGCGGTGCGCATCCATTGGTTTTAAAAACCAAACGCGATTTTTAAAACGGAATGTTTTATCTGTTAACGCACCTACTGGACAAACGTCAATAACGTTACCAATAAATTCGTTGTCTAAACTTTTTTCGATGAAGGTTGCAATTTGTGAATGATCCCCTCTATCGAGTACACCATGGGAACGCTGCTTAGAAAGTTGATCTGCAGTATACACACAACGGTAACATAAAATACAACGCGTCATATGCAATTGTATGTATGGACCTATATCATGCTTTTTAAAAGTACGACGCTCAAATTCGTAACGCGTTCCTTCTTTACCATGGTCGTAACTTAAATCTTGTAAATGACACTCGCCTGCCTGATCACAAATTGGACAGTCAAGTGGATGGTTGAGTAATAAAAACTCAACAACACCGGCACGCGCATCAATTACTTTTTCACTGGTAATATTTTTTACTTCCATGCCATCCATAACAGTGGTCCGACAAGAAGCGATAAGCTTAGGCATTGGGCGTGGGTCTTTTTCAGAACCCTTGCTTACTTCTACTAAACAGGTACGACACTTACCACCACTACCTTCTAGCTTGCTGTAATAACACATAGCTGGTGGCGTAACGTCGCCTCCAATTTGTCTAGCAGCATTTAAAATTGTAGTACCTGCTGGCACTTCAATGGTAATGTTATCGATGGTTACTTTAAAAAGTTGTTTTTCGGACATACGTTACTTTATTAAGCGGTTACTGGCACATGAATAGGATCTGCATAATGCGCTACACCATAATTTTTTTCTTGTGCTTCGAGCGGATTGTTTACATGCCACTCAAATTCATCTCTAAAATGTCTAATAGCAGCTGCTACCGGCCATGCCGCAGCGTCTCCTAAAGGACAAATGGTATTACCTTCAATTTTTCTTTGAATATCCCAAAGAAGATCAATGTCTGAAATCTTGCCTTTACCATATTCGATGTTGTGCAATATTTTTTCCATCCATCCTGTTCCCTCTCTACATGGTGAACACTGACCACAACTTTCGTGTCTATAAAAACGAGCTAGTGATAATGTGTTGCGCACAATACACTGGTCTTCATCTAAAACTATAAAACCACCAGAACCCATCATAGAGCCTGAAGCAAAACCACCATCACTTAAACTTTCGTAGTTCATGTAACGTGTTTCGACCTTTGCTGTTGTTAATAATAAATTAGCTGGTAAAATTGGTACCGATGATCCGCCAGGTATACAAGCTTTTAATTTTTTACCATTTGCAATTCCACCACAATATTCGTCGGAGTAAATAAATTCTTCTACCGAAATAGTCATGTCTATTTCATACACACCTGGCTTATTAATATTACCACATGCAGAAATTAATTTAGTACCCGTAGATTTTCCAATACCAATTTTAGCATACTCCTCGCCGCCCATGTTAATGATTGGAACTACAGAAGCAAGTGTTTCTACGTTGTTAACCATGGTAGGTCTTTTCCATACGCCCTCAATAGCAGGAAACGGCGGCTTGATGCGCGGGTTACCACGCTTACCTTCTAATGATTCGATAAGTGCTGTTTCTTCACCACAGATATACGCACCTGCTCCACGGTGTACATGAATTTCACAATCAAAACCTGTACCTAAAATATTTTTTCCTAAAAATCCATTTGCTTTGGCTTCACTAATCGCGTCTTCTAAAATATCAACGATCCACGCGTACTCGCCACGGATATAAATGTAGGTATCGTTGCTATTAAGTGCAAAGCTGGATACAATCAAGCCTTCAATTAATAAATGCGGAATAAATTCCATGAGGTAACGGTCTTTAAAAGTACCTGGCTCACTCTCATCGGCATTACACACGAGGTGACGTGGCACACCTTCAGGCTTTGCAATAAAACTCCATTTCATACCTGCAGGAAAACCCGCTCCACCTCTGCCACGCAAGCCACTTTTTTTAACCTCTTCTGTAACACTGTCGGGGCTCATTTGCTTCAACGCTTTTTCTACGCTTTGGTAACCACCTTCACGTCTATACACGTCAAAACCTCTAATACCCTCAATATGTGCTTTTGCTAATAATAATTTTACACCCATATATTTTTAGTTGAGTACGCCTGCAGTTTTTTTGCATTCGTCAATGATAGCGTCTACTTTTTCTTTGGTTAAATGTTCGCGGTAATGTTTACCAAGTTGCATCATAGGTGCATAACCACAAGCACCTAAACACTCTACTGTTTTTAAAGTAAATAAACCATCGGCGGTTGTTTCACCTGGTTTAATACCCAATGTTTTTTCGATGTAAGCGATGATGTCATCACTGCCACGTAACATACACGGCCCGGTTTGACAAACCTCAAACATATATTTACCAACTGGCTTGGTATTGTACATACTATAAAACGTTGCTACCTCATACACTTCGATAGGTGTAATGTTTAATAGCTCCGCAACATAATCCATGGTTTCAGAACTTAACCAGCCACCAAAATTATCTTGTGCTAAATGCAAAACAGGCAGTAATGCACTCTTCTGCTTTCCTTCTGGATAACGGGCTACAAGCCTGTTAAATTCTGCTAATTGTGATTCAGAAAATTTTACCATTGTGCTATTATTTTTATGCGTCTAACTCGCCCGCAATTAAATTAAGACTACTCATTGTTACAATTGCATCACTTAACATACCGCCCGTAATAAGTTCTGGATATGCTTGATAATAAATGAAACATGGCCTTCTAAAATGAAGACGGAATGGTGTTCTTCCACCATCACTTACCAAATAAAAACCAAGCTCACCGTTACCACCTTCTACGGCGTTGTAAATTTCACCTTTAGGCATTTCTACTTCACCCATCACAATTTTAAAGTGCCAAATCAAAGATTCCATTTTAGTATACACATCTTCTTTTTTAGGAAGGTAATATTCTGGAACATCAGCGTGGAAAATTTCGGCGTCGGCACCTTTAAATGCTTGTACTTTTTTATAGGCCTGCTCGATAATGCTTAAGCTCTGCCACATTTCTTGGTTGCGCACTAAAAAGCGGTCGTAATTATCGCCGGTTTTACCTACTGGAATGGTGAAATCAAAATCTTGATAACTACTATACGGTTGGTGCACACGCACATCATAATCTACACCAGCTGCGCGTAAGTTAGGACCTGTAAATCCATAGTTTAATGCACGTTCTGCACTAATAGCGCCACCACCAATGGTACGCTCCATAAAAATTCGATTGCGTGCAAAAAGGTTTTCAAACTCTTTTAAAACTTTTGGATATTCTTTTAAGAATTTTTCGAGTTTTTCAAACGCTGTATTAGTAAAATTCCTTTCAAAGCCGCCAATACGCCCAATATTAGTAGTAAGGCGGGACCCACATACTTCTTCATATATTTCATAGATTAATTCACGGTATTGCATCACATACAAAAAGCCAGTATAAGCTCCTGTATCCACGCCCACAATAGAGTTACAAATAAGATGATCTGATATACGCGCAAGCTCCATAATGATCACGCGCAAATAATCGACACGCTTTGGTGTTTGCACACCTAAAAACTTTTCGCAGGTTAAATGCCATCCCATATTATTGATCGGGCTACTGCAATAATTTAAACGGTCGGTAATAGGTGTAATTTGATACAGCGGTCTGCGCTCTGCTAATTTTTCAAACGCGCGGTGGATGTATCCCACGGTTTGCTCTGTCGAAACAATTCGCTCCCCATCAAGTTCCATAATGTTTTGGAATACACCATGCGTAGCAGGGTGCGTGGGTCCTACGTTTAAAGTAGTCGTTTGTTTTTCTATAGAGCCTTCAGGCAGTGTGATATGATGTTGTTGATGCGCTAACATGTCTTTTAATATTTTGTGATTATCCTCTTCCAAACATTTCGTCGTCTTTGTCAATTCTTGTTTGATCTTCTAAAGGATATTCTTTTCTGAGGGGGAAATAATCCATCTCATCCACGTTTAAAATTCTTTTTAAGTTAGGGTGGCCAACAAAATTAACCCCGTAGAAATCGTAGGTTTCGCGCTCCATCCAATTGGCACTTGAAAATAAATTGCAAGATGTAAATACATCTGGCGCTGCTACAGGAACAAATATTTTAAATCGCAAACGAATATTTTCTGTAAGGTTATGCAAATGATACACTACAGAAATTTCGCGACCAGCATCATCCGGAAAGTTTACGCCACACAAATCCGTTAAAAATTGAAATTGTAAACTAGGTTCATCGTACAAAAACTGCAACACTTTTAAATTGTTAGCAGCCGTTGCTTCAAAACTTAATAGGCCATACGATTCTTCAAAATTAGAAACAAGGTCTCCAAATTTTTCTTGCAGCTTTTCTTGCATGTATTGGTTGGTAAGTGCCATACTTGATTATTGAATACCGTAAGAGTTTAATAATGTTTTGTATTGCTCAGAATGTCTACGACGAATACTTTCTTCACCCACTAAATCCTGAATTTTCATAAAGCCATCTAAAATAGCTTCTGGTCTTGGCGGACAGCCTGGAACATATACATCTACCGGAATTACCTGGTCAATACCTTGTAATACACTGTAGGTATCAAATATCCCACCACTTGAAGCGCAAGCTCCAATAGCAATTACCCAACGGGGTTCAGCCATTTGTAGGTATACCTGACGAAGTACAGGACCCATTTTTTTAGCAATGGTGCCCATTACCATAAGAAGGTCACATTGGCGTGGCGAAAAACCTACACGCTCTGAACCAAAACGAGAAAGGTCGTAATGCGAGCCCATGGTAGCCATAAACTCAATTCCACAACATGAAGTGGCAAATGGTAAAGGCCATATCGAATTTTTGCGTGCAAGACCCACTACAGTACTAAGCTGTGCGGTAAAAAAACCATCTCCTGTAAATCCTGGAGGCGCTTCTATAGCACCTACTGCATCTGCAGTGGTAGCTAAAATAGGTGTGGTATTAAATCGTACTGGACGTGACATAGTTTTTATATTAAAATTAATCTTCCCAAGTAAGTGCACCCTTTTTGATAATGTAAATAAATCCTACTAAGAAAAAGCCTACAAACATAAGCACAGCGATATATCCAGCCCATCCTAGTTCTCTAAAATTAACCGCATACGGATAAAAGAAAATGACTTCTACATCAAACAACACAAACAAAATAGCAACTAAAAAATACTTGATGGCCATGGGTTGTCTTGCATCACCATGTGTTTCAATACCACTCGCAAAGTTTTCTAATTTATCTGCTGTTTTACGCTTAGGTCCTACCCATTGAGACAATGCAATCATGGTGGCGACAAAGCCTGCAGCAAAAATTAATTGTATGCCAATTGGGAGGTAGTTAGAGGCGAGATTGGTAGCAGATGCATCCATCAAAAAGGTACTCCAAGTCATATACTTGTTTTAGTCGCCGCAAAAATACACCACAGTAGGGATATAAACGAAAAACTCCCCATTTTGGGGAGTCTTTTTTAGCATTATTTTAAAGGAAATTGCAGATTAGCCATTTTTAGCTGGAGTAGCCGCAGTTTTACCTTGTGGTTTAGAGTAATAGTCTATGTTTTTTTGGATAGCAACACGCTGTTCAGATGCAAATTTATTGTTCTCATCCGCGGCGTCTGGATACAACGCAATCATTTGATCTGTAATGTTTAACGCTTTTTGACAGGTTGCTAAAAATTGGTCAACAACAGCCGTACGTGTTCCATCAGATTTTACTTTAAAATCTGGGTTCTTTTTGAGGTTGTTGAATGCACCAACATAGTAAACCAATTTAAAGTAAGCATTTACAAAAATCTCTTTTTTATACTTGTCTACGCCAATTTTAGTGTACACCGCATCTAATTCATCAAGTAAGGTTACAATTTGAGCGGTATCGGTGGTGCTTTTCATAGCAGCTCGCTTAAAGAAACCATACGGTTGTGGCTTGTCTGGAAAAGCAGCCATATACGCTCTTGCATATTCAAGGGTTTCAACAAATGCACCTGCACTAAATGCTGTATTTGACAATTTATAATGATCGGCCTCTGTTAAAGATCCCTTCATTTCTAATTGACGCTTCATCCATTTTAATTGCTCACTGTATACTTTTGCACGACCAAAAATATCGGCAGCAGTACTCATGTAAGCCATTTTATTTTGCTTAACGGTATCGAGTGAAATTGCTTTTTCGATATATGCCGAAGCCTGCGCTTCGCTACCCGGAAACTTGGTTAATACTTTTACGCCTAATTCATAGTCGGCGGGCTGAATGTCAATAGCAGCAGCTTTATCAAGGAATCCTTGGATATAGGTTTTTGCTTGAACAGAATCTCCTAAACGGTCGTAGTTGTATGCGTATACCACTGCAATACGTGGCACTTGCGCTATACCTAATCCCGCTTCTAATTCTTTTAACTTTGCTAAAGACTCTGAATATTTACCAGCTCTAAATAAGTAGTCGGCAAATAAGATTTCGTTGCGGGGATCTTTATCTGCAGTGCTAACAAATTTGTCTAAATAATCTTTTGCCTTATTTACATCTTTATCAGAGTAGTAACGATAAAGTGCATAGTACACTGGCGGAAAATTAGCATCTGCTGCGATGGCTTTATTAAAAAATTCTTCAAATAATTCTTTGTTGTTTTGCGACTGGTAAATTTTACCAATTCTGTAATTAGCACGCGCATTTTTAGGATCACGAGAAGCAGCTTCTGTAAACGCTTTTACAGCCTCACCACCGTTTTCACCACCCATTCTTAAATAGTTGATGCCAATGTTAACAAATACATCGGCAGGGGCTAATTCCTGATCAGCAGCAAGCTTTAGCTTTTCAATGGCGTATACATGATCGCCCTGATTAGCACCTACGCTAGCGTTGGCACGGCCGATTGCATTTAATACCGCGCCATTTACACGGCCCTTAAATTTTCCTTTGGTTTCTGTGGCAGTGGTAATAGCCTGCTCAAACTTTTGTTTGATACTATTGATATCGCCACCTTGTAAAAGCTCGATATGCGCTAAACCTACAACAAGCATTGGATCGTTAGGAATATCCTGAATACCTTTTTGGTATAATTCTTTTGCACTATTTACATCTTCTGGTTTTGGTGTTTCACCTACCTCAGAAACAATGAGTGACTGACCATACCAATACACCACTTGTGGGTCTTTTGAATTGGCATCATACGCTGCTTTTAGTGACGTACGCGCACTCTTGTATTTTTCATAATCAAGATGTCTAATTCCTTCCGAAACTTGAGCCATCAAACACTGAACAGCTAAAAATGCTGTTACCATCAAAGAAACGATCTTCTTCATTTGTCGGTTTTTATAGTTGTTTTTTAATCTGCATTTTTTATCATTCCGGTGCGTCTGCTAAATCCCATTTTTGCGGGGACTAAACTTGCGCGCCTAAAAATCAATTGTCCTCTTTCGAGACTCATAAAATTCATAAATCCAGTTCCAAGCCCTGTTGCATTTTCTTTTAAAATATAATACACCGGACGTGAAAGTGCGTATTGACCTCTCGAAATCGTTGCCTGCGAAGGTCTGGCATACAAGCCTTTTTCTTCACACTTGGTACATTCTACAAGACCTAGATTTACTTTTTTAAGGTATTCAACTTGCGTTGCGTTGTAAGAATCGCCAATCCAGCTAAGTCCGACAAAGCCAATAGCATCAGCCCTTTCAGCTACTTTCGCTAAAACGTCTTCGCTATTTTTTGCGGCTACTACATTGGATCCAAATGGAGCGCCATGTAAAATTGTATCGCGCAAATAACGAACGGTGCTGGTAGCAGAATTTCCATCCATTACTACGGTGGTACTGGTTTGGCCACTTAAAATTTTACGCAGCTTTTCAAAAGTAAATACACTGTCTTTTCCTGCCCTGTTTACAATAATAGCAACCGCATCATAAGCGAGTTCACCATATTGAACGGGGTAAGACAATTGATTTTCAAAGAACGTATCCTCCTGTTTATTGAGCCCTCTAGCTACAATTACCATTCGGGTGCTATCCTGTTGTAAGTCTCTAAAACAATCCGCTTCCGATTTGTAAGAGACTTCAATTTTTGTATTCGGGAAAGACGATTGGTGCACTTTAATTTGCTGCTCCATTACCGGCTTAAAACTCTCATCTACGCTGATATGTATGGTACCTGCAGTAGGAGAATCTTCCGACGTTATTTTTGTGTTTTTATCATTGCAAGCCATTGTAAAAAAAACAATGATTACAATTACCCAATGTTGCCACTTCTTTTTCATACACACTATTTTTAAACCTAGTAGTTTGGATAGATACCTCTATACAATCTAAACCCACCATACAACAAACAAACACTTCCAAATAGATACCTAAATAAAGGGTCTACATCTATGAACTGCTTGATGCCAAGTTTTGCTCCAAAAAACATCACTACAGCCATACCTAAAATTAAAAATGACATCGAAAAATCATAGATTCTCCGCATCAAAATATAACTTTTCTCTTGTCTAGACCTAAAATCGTTATCCATTTAACAAAAAGTTTTTAATGGGATAAGCAATTTACTTAATTATTTAATTTAGACCCTCTATTTTTAGCCTCAATTTTGAATAAATCGGCTGATTCATAATTAGATAGGGTAAGATTTAGTTGGAACCAACCACTATTTGAAGACCAATTTACAAGATTGAGTATCTTTGGACCCATAACCAACCCATTTTATGAGCAAACCTTCCCTACCCCAAGGTACCCGAGATTTTAGTGCTGCTGTTGTTCATAAACGGAGTTATATCCTCCAAACCATCCAAAAAGTGTTCGAACTATATGGTTTTCAACCACTTGAGACGCCTGCCATGGAAAATTTGGAGACTTTAATGGGTAAATATGGCGAAGAAGGAGACAAACTTATTTTTAAGATTTTAAATAATGGGCTAGACAACCCAGCTAAACATGAAGCCACCACAGCGGCTTTTCAAAAAGTTTTAGATGGGAAAAGTAGCAAAGACCTCACCGAAAGAGCATTGCGCTACGATTTAACCATTCCATTTGCACGTTATGTGGCCATGAACCACGCACAGTTAACCATGCCATTTAAGCGTTATCAAATGCAACCGGTTTGGAGAGCCGATCGTCCTCAAAAAGGAAGATACCGTGAGTTTTACCAGTGTGACGCAGATGTGGTAGGTAGCAGCAGTTTATTAAATGAATTAGAACTCACACATATCTATGCATCGGTATTTGAAAAATTAAAATTACCGGTAGAAATTAGAATCAATAGCCGAAAAATTTTAGTGGCATTATCCGCGCTATGTGGTGGTGCAAATAAAATGATTGATATTACCGTTGCTATTGACAAGCTGGATAAAATTGGAATTGAAAAAGTAAAAGAAGAATTGAGTGGACGCGGTCTTGATCCAAATCAAGTTTCCACCATCGAAAAATATTTACAAATCAGCGGCTCTAATACCGAAAAAATAAACCAGTTAACGGCGCTTATTGGCGGAATTCCAGAAGGTCAAGAAGGGCTACTTGAAATCAATACTTTGCTCGAACATTTTAGGGCTTTCCCAAATGTTAATTTGGTAGCCGATTTTACATTAGCAAGAGGCCTTAATTATTACACCGGTATTATTTTTGAAGTAAAAGCTTTGGATGTTAGTATGGGCAGTATTGGGGGCGGTGGACGCTACAACGATTTAACAGGACTCTTTGGTGTCAAGGATATCCCGGGTGTTGGTATAAGTTTTGGTGTAGACCGTATTTACGATGTACTAGAAGAATTAAACGCTTTTCCAGATACTATTCAGAGCAGTACCAAAGTGTTATTTTTTAATGCTGGTACCGCCGAAACTGCGCGTTCTTTTTTATTATTACAAGAACTAAGAGACAGAGGTGTTGCTGCCGAAATTTTTCATGAAAATGCAAAATTTGAGAAGCAGTTTAAATACGCCGAAAAAAAGAATATTGGATACGTAGTGATAATTGGCGAAAATGAATTAGCCGCTGGTAACTGTGTTGTTAAAAATTTAACAACAGGTACGCAAGAAACCATCGCTAATGAAGCGCTACTTACCTATTTATTTTAAGTACGTTTTGAGAAAATAAATTGTGCCAACTAACGCGTGAAGTACAACATTTTTTCATCTACAAAAGATGTTGCTTCCACTTTTACGGCCTCTAGTACCATACCATTTGCATTGATGGCAAGCCCAACTACTTTTTTATTGCTGTCTCTTTTGTATACAACTGGTGCCTGAAACTCAGCAATAAAAAACTGGTCTTCCCCTGTTTTTTGAAGTACAAAAGAACCCATCGCACTAGCAGCAACAAGAGCGCCATTGTCTGCAGTGATAACAACCTCCTGAACCGGGCTACCTTCTGCAAATTTAAACTTACCTGTAAACTGCGTAAGGGTACTGTCTTGCGCTTGAATAGTTATAAAAACACCAAGTAATAATGTGCTTAATAAAAGGATTTTTTTCATAGGATTTCTTTAAATGTGATTTCAAATATAACCATCCGACCTACAAATTGTGCTAACTGGTTAATTATTTTTGTGTTAATAGGCTACAAAATGGGTAAAATCAGGCTTTTTAGGGCTTTAAAGGTATCTTTGTAGCTATGAATACGGATTTACCAAATATTAGGCATTTGAGCCTAGGCGAGCTAACGGAATATTTTGAGGGGCTGGGCGAGAAAAAATTTAGAATTCAACAGGTGCACGAGTGGCTTTGGCAAAAGCATGCGCACTCTTTTGATGACATGACCAATTTAAGCAAAGAGCTACGTGCCAAATTAAACGAAACATTTATTTTACCCGCTTTAACCATCGATAAAACACAGGTTAGCGAAGATGGTACGGTGAAATCTAGGTTTAAAACATTTGACAAGCATTTTATAGAAGGCGTTTTAATTCCTACAGAAGAGAGAAAAACAGCATGCGTATCTTCTCAGATAGGTTGCAGCTTAAGTTGCAAATTTTGCGCTACCGGGACCATGGACCGCAAAAGAAATTTAACCTACGATGAAATTTATGATCAAGTCGTATTACTCAACAAAGAAAGCGAACGAATTTTTCAAAAAAAATTAAGCAATATTGTTTTTATGGGTATGGGTGAGCCCCTACTTAACTATGACAATGTGCTTAAAGCAGTTGAGCGCATTTCTGCAGAAGACGGCCTCTTTATGAGCCCTCGCAGAATTACTGTTTCTACAGCTGGCGTTTCTAAACAAATTAGAAAACTAGGTGATGATAAAGTACGTTTTAAATTGGCCTTATCGTTACACGCTGCCAACGACAAAAAGAGAAATGAAATCATGCCTATCAACGAAACCAATAATATCAAGGTTTTGGTGGATGCCATGAATTATTTTTATAAGCAAACTGGAAACGAAATCACGTTCGAATATATTTTATTTAAGAATTTTAATGATTCTCAAAAAGATGCAGAAGAACTGGTAAAATTATTCCGTCAAGTGCCTGCAGACCTTGTAAACATTATCGAATACAACCCTATCGATTCGTTTCACATGACCAAGCCAGACGAACAAGGCATAGAAGATTTCATGAACTTTTTAGACTCAAACCGCGTTAACGCCCGCCTCAGGAAAAGCAGGGGTAAAGATATTGACGCAGCTTGTGGTCAACTAGCCAATAAGGGTAAATAATTACCAAATATCCTGTTGAAAAACAGCAAAACAATTGTATGCAAAAAAGAACCGACAACTTTAGCAAATTTGCTAATCAGAAAAAAGGGAGCGCGTTAAAAGAAGCCTTCAGACAAGAAAAGAAAAAAAATAAAATAGAAGCAAGAGCCGCTGGTGAAGAAATGCGCCAACGTAAAAAAGATAAAATGCGCGGGCTTGTTACAGAGCCACTAAAAAAATCGACAAAGCCAGGTGCGCGCAAAAGCGCCCCAACCGATAGAGACGAACGCGCACCACGAGCAGTTGCTGCAACGGGTGCTACTGGCGCAAGACCTGCAGGATCTGCAAGACCCATCACCCCCGCCAAAACTTCACGTGGTAAAGACGCGCAAGCTGCACCCGTTGCAGGTATGCCCGTTCCGATTGCGTTAAAAAACGCTGAGCAAATGCCACTCAATAAATTTATTGCACACTCAGGTGTATGTGGGCGTCGAGAAGCAGCCGAACTTGTAAAAGGCGGCAAAGTGGTCGTTAATGGAGATAAAATATTTGAGCCTGGATTTAAAGTAGCCCCAACAGATAAAGTGCTCGTAAAAGGGAAGCAGGTGTATTTGCAAAAAAATGCCGTTTACATATTACTCAATAAGCCCAAAGATTATATTACTACTGCAAATGATCCAGAAGGACGCAAAACAGTATTAGATATTATTAAGGGCGCTACCGCAGATAGGGTCTACCCTGTTGGCCGTTTAGACCGTAACACAACTGGTGTTTTGTTATTAACCAATGACGGAGAACTAGCGCAAAAATTAACGCACCCTTCGTTTGAAATTAAAAAAATATACGAGGTTACACTTGATAGACCTGTTGCTAAAAAAGACTTAGAAGCTGTACTAGCTGGTGTTACACTAGAAGATGGATTTGTGGCCGCCGATGCTTGTGGTTATGCAAACGCGAAAGATAAAAACGTAATAGGTATAGAAATTCATAGTGGGCGTAACAGAATTGTGCGCCGCATATTTGAACATTTAGGATACGACGTTAGAGGTCTTGACCGTGTTATGTTTGCCAACCTCACTAAAAAGAATGTAGACCGCGGTAAATACCGTTTCTTACAAGAAAAAGAAGTGCGCCTGCTTAAGTTTATGAACAAATCATTTGTTCGTAAATCAAAAGAAGAAGAAGCATAATTTTTACCTTATTTTATTTTAGAAAAATTATACAATGCGCTTATCCGTATTATTTGAAAATGACGCATTTATTGTGATAGATAAACCTTCTGGATTATTAAGTATTCCGGACAGGTTTGGTATTGATATTTCTGTAAAAGAAATACTCAGACAACAGTTTGGAAATATTTTTACCGTGCACCGCCTCGACAAAGACACCAGTGGTGTTATTGTATTTGCAAAAACCGAAGAAGCACACCAAGCACTATCTGTACTATTTGAAGGACGAGATGTAGAAAAATTTTATGTGGGTCTGGTATTAGGCAATCCCGTAAATGATGAAGGAAGTGTAGATGCATCCATTATGGAGCATCCGGGCAAAAATGGAAAAATGGTCACGCACGTGAAAGGTAAGCCCGCTTTAACGGATTATAAAGTCGTAGAAAGATTTAAAAAATACGCATGGCTTTCCCTTCAAATTCATACGGGTAAAACGCATCAAATTCGCGTGCACATGCAGCATATTGGAAGCCCTATTGCTTGTGATCCTTTATATGGCAACAACGAACCTATTTTGTTGTCGTCATTAAAAAAGAAATTTAAACTCTCTAAAGCTGAAGATGAAGAACGACCTATTTTGGGCAGACTAGCATTACACGCACATACATTAACCTTTACACTAGGAAGCGAAACATTTAAATTTGAGGCGTCTATTCCTAAAGATTTACGTGCACTACTGCAGCAGCTTCATAAATGGGATGCATAATATTATTTGGGTTTTTTAATGGTGCGCGCCTTGCTTAATAAAGATTTTCCAAATTTATTTTTTACAGCATCAATGGCTTCGTAGAGCGCATGTTGTTCGGTTTTATTATCAAACAAATTGGTTTGAGCACCTGTATCTGTGAGCCCCGACAACCTTACTCCAAGTAGCCTTACGCGTGTACCGGGTACATATAGTTTAGTAAACAAATCGGTGGCCGCTTTTATAATATCACTATCTGCAATAGTAGCAGGAAGGGTAATTTGCCTGGTGCTCGTTTCAAAATTTGCATTTCTAAATTTGATGGCAACACAAGTAGCGTATTTTTTTTCTTGCCTAAGTTCGTAAGATACGCGCTCCGCCTGCCCTACTATTTGCGCTAATAAAACATCAATGTCGGATGTGTTTTCTTCAAATGTATTTTCGGCAGAAATAGATTTTGATTCGCGGTGTGGCGAAACCACCGAATCACTTAAACCATTTGCTTGCCGTATGAGTTGCGTACCCCATTTACCAAGTGCTTTTTCCAATAGCATCGCATCATACTTTAGAATATCACCAATGGTATAAATACCAAGTGCCAAAAGGGTTTGATGTGATTTTTTACCAACGCCCCCTAATTTTTCGACAGGTAGTGGCGCTAAAAATTCCTTTTCTTTTCCGGGCGTAACAAATAAATAACCATTAGGCTTTGCTTCGTCAGTGGCAATTTTTGCAACCAACTTATTGGTAGCGAGTCCAAACGAAATAGGAAGTCCCGTTTCATCCATGATGGTTTGTCTAAGACGAATGGTCCATTCTAGTGGATTAAAAAAAGTATCCATGCCCGTTAAGTCAATATAAAATTCGTCGATAGATGCTTTCTCGTAAAGTGGTGCGCTGGCAGAAATAATTTCTGTAACCCAGGCAGAGTATTTTGCATAAAGCCCGTACGAACTTTTTACAATAATGGCGTGTGGACATAATTCCATGGCCTTTCGCATAGGCATCGCGCTTCGCACACCAAATTTTCTTGCTTCGTAACTACAGGTTGTAACAACACCTCTATCCCTACTGCCTCCTACAACTACTGCTTTACCTAGTAGTGACGGATCTTGCAGCATTTCTACGCTTACAAAAAAAGAATCTAAATCAAAATGGGCTATATAACGTTGAGGCGTTTGCATGGTAATTAAGACCTATACACATCTAGTAATCCGTCGGGCAAAATCACGTATACTTTTTTAGCATCATGATCAATTGAATCTAAACTTTCGGCGTGTAACGGAATGAGTGCTTCATTACCTTCCAACGAAATTTTTAATAACACTTGGTGCGGCTGTTCAATCACTTCTTCGATAGGGCCTAGGTTTTCATCTTCATCAGTAATAACCTCGTAACCTAGTAATGCTATCGGAGCAGACTTACCCGCTAATTTTCTAAAATCACTATCTAATAACCATGCCTGACGAGACACAAAACGGGCTGCTGCTTCTTTGGAGTTCACGCCTTCAAATTGTACATACATCTCTGCTTCATCTTTTGCTTTTGAGCCGCTTACAAAATAAGGCAAGTAAGAACCTTTTTGCTCTTCTACAAAAAGCACTTCCACGTCTTTAAGGTTTGTTTTTTTACCAAGCCCGTGCGTTAAAATAAGTTCTCCTTTCACACCAAACGTGGCCACTAATTTTCCAATGTGTACGTATTCGCTCATGGCTGCAAATTATTTATTAATTGGGATATTACAGAAATAAAAACGCCCGCAACTTGCGTTGCAGGCGTTTCTCTATAATGTTATATAGAATTAAGCTTCTGGAGCAGCTTCTTCAGCTGGTGCTTCTGGAGTTGCTTCTGGAGCAGCATCCGTTGCAGGTGTTTCCACTTCTGCAGCTGGCGCTTCTGGAGTTACAACTTCTTCAACCACTGCTTCTGGTTCTGCAACCGGAGCTTCTTCTACTTTTACTTCTTCTACTTTTTTAACAACAGGAACGTATACTTTTTTAGCACGAACTTCTGATTTGTGCGCATCGCTTCTGCGGCTAATATTTGCTTCATGCTCATTATGCCAAGCTTCAAACTTGGTCATTGCTGTTGCATCATCAAATAAACCAAGCTTTACACCACGTAATAAGTGCTTTAAATAAAGTACACCCTTAAAAGAAAGGATACGACGTACTGTGTCTGTTGGTTGAGCTCCTTTGTTTAACCAATCTAAAGATTTTTCACGATCTAAGCTGATTGTTGCTGGAACTGTTAATGGATTGTAAGTACCAATTTTTTGGATAAACTTACCGTCTCTTGGTGCACGACCATCGGCTACTACGATGAAGTAGAACGGTCTTTTTTTACTACCGTGTCTCTGTAGTCTCATTTTTACTGCCATGTTAAATAGAAATTTATAGGCGTTAAGAAATATTGTTAAGGGTTGCAAATATAGGCATTTTGCCTGATTTAGGCATTAAAAAACCTAAAAATGACCTCAAATTCGGTTAAAACTACCTTTTCATCCCCGGAAAACGACCGCCCATTGGCATGTTATTCATCATTTTCATCATTTGTTTCATCTGATCAAACTGCTTCATAAAGGCATTGACTTCGGCTACATCTTTACCCGACCCTTTAGCGATACGCTGCTTTCTACTTGGTGTTAGGGAATCTGGGTTGGCGCGCTCAAAAGGAGTCATGGAATTAATCATGGCCTCAATACCAACAAAAGAATTGTCATTGATGTCAACATCCTTAACGGCTTTACCTACACCTGGTATCATGCCCATCAAGTCTTTGATGTTACCCATTTTTTTAATTTGCTGTAACTGCGTTAGAAAATCCTGAAAATCAAATTGATTTTTTTTGATTTTCTTTTCTAATTTCTTTGCTTCAACTTCATCAAATTGTGCCTGCGCTTTTTCAACGAGTGATGTAATATCACCCATCCCTAAAATTCGCTGCGCCATACGGTCAGGATAAAAAATATCGAGCGTATCTAATTTTTCTCCGCTACTAACAAACTTAATTGGTTTGTTAACTGTGTATTTAATAGTGAGTGCCGCACCACCTCTTGTGTCACCATCTAATTTAGTAAGTACAACTCCCGTAAAATCGAGTCGGTCATTAAATGCTTTTGCAGTGTTCACAGCATCTTGTCCGGTCATAGAATCTACCACAAATAAAATCTCGGTAGGATTCACGGCGTCCTTGATGGCAGCTACTTCTAGCATCATTGCTTCATCTACCGCTAAACGGCCCGCCGTATCAATTACAACAACATTTTTATTGTTTGCTTTTGCGTGTGCGATGGCTGCTTTTGCAATGGCAACAGGATCTGTATTGCCTACTTCCGAATATAATTCTACACCCACTTGTGCTGCTAATACGCCGAGCTGATCAATGGCCGCCGGACGATATACATCCGCTGCAACAAGTAAGGGAGATTTACCTAATTTATTTTTTAAATGATTGGCAAGTTTTCCGGTAAAAGTTGTTTTACCACTACCTTGTAAACCGGCAATTAAAATTACTGCCGGATTACCAACTGCATTAAAAGTTGCAGCTTCTCCACCCATCAATTCGGTGAGTTCATCTTGCACAATTTTCACCATCAATTGTCCAGGGCTTACTGCGTTGATTACTTTTTGACCAACGGCTTTGTCCCTTACTTTTTCGGTAAACTCTTTGGCTATTTTAAAGTTAACGTCAGCATCAATAAGCGCACGTCTAATATCTTTAATGGTATTCGCAATATTGAGGTCATTGATGCGCGATTCCCCCTTTAAATTCTTAAACGCGCTTTCTAATTTTTCCGATAATCCTTGAAACATAAGAGTTTGATTTTCGCTGATAAATCCAGCCAATAATGGCTCGGGCTGCAAATATAGGTTGAACTGAAACTAATTTTAACCATTTTTTGACAAGTATTTGCAAAAATTACATAGGTTTAAAATTATTACAATGACTTGATTATCAATAATATAAATAAGTTTTCAAGAATGAACCGGGGTATTTACCGCAGATATACACGAGTGGTATAAAAAAACATTTGGCGGGGTTAGATTATTTAATATTATTGCGTGACTACAAGGGTAGTAAAATAGACAAAGTAATGAGTAAGAAGCAATTATTTACAATAGAGTTTCCAGTGAGATGTTCTCCAGGTATTTTATTCGAGTTTTTATCAACGCCGACTGGTTTACAAGAGTGGTTCGCCGACAAAGTGGACGAATGGGATGGTGAATTTAGTTTTTCATGGGGTGGCGGTGAACCGGACAAAGCACAAGTCATTGAAAAGGAGCAAGATAAATATATAAAGTACCAATGGCTTCATTCCGAAAAAAATGAATACTTCGAATTCAGAATTGAAAAAACAGAGATTTCAAATCAAACGGTTTTAACCATTAAAGATTTCGCTGAAAAAAACGAAATCAAAGACCAAAGTCAACTTTGGGAATACCAAGTGAAAGAACTGTTTCATAGACTAGGTGCCTAGGCTTCCATTTTTCCTGCGCCTGCTACGTATCAAAAGTTATCTTATCAAGAACCCTGCAGCGCTTTGATTAAAAAATTAGACATACTCATTATTCGTTCTTTTATTGGACCGTTTATTGGTGCTTTTCTAATTTCATTGTTTGTACTAACCATGCAATTTTTTTGGTTGTACATCGATGATTTAGTGGGTAAAGGATTAGACCTACCTACCTTACTTTATTTAATTGGCCTTGTTACCTTGTCATGGGTGCCCGTGGCACTTCCACTTGCACTACTTTTTTCTTCCATCATGACTTTTGGAAATTTAGGAGAATCGTTTGAGCTTGTAGCCATTAAAGCAGCAGGTATACCACTCGTTCGCTTTATGCGCCCACTGGTTATTATCACTATTTTTTTAAGTGGACTTGCATTTTTATTTGCCAATAATATTATTCCAGTAACACAGCTCAAATTAGCGACCCTTAAGTTTGATATCATTGTAGCAAAACCTGCCATAGACATTAAAGAAGGCGTGTTTTATGATAAGCTGGATGGGTACGTTATTAAACTAGGTAGAAAAGAAAAAAACGATAGCGTCATTCATGATATCGTTTTATTTGAAAAAAACTATAGTCTACAAGACAATATGTTATTTGCCGAAAGCGGTATCATGCGCGTTACAAAGGATAAAAAATATTTAGAGTTTATTTTAAAAAATGGATGGCGTTTCGAAGAGAGGGGCGTGAGAGGTACACCCAAAACAGAATTTATACGACTTGGTTTTAAACAGTATAAAAAAATATTTGACTTAAAAAGTTTTCAGCTTAAAAAAAGTGGCGACAGTAGTTTTTATGATCCAAAAATGTTGAGCGTACGACAGCTTAATACGGCCATAGATTCTATCAATAACGTAGATAGCATCTATACGGCTAGAACCCGTAAAGAAGTGAACCCCTACATCCGCTTTGCACGCTATACCACCGATACCGGATGGACACTAACAGCAGCCGCAAAAGCAGGCATCAAAAAAAATTATAAAAATTTTGACGAAGCCATCCCCGATTCTATACAAAACGAATGCATCGAGAGCGCTTCCAACCAAGTAACAGGTATTAAAAATAATGTGAACTACCTAGCCGTTGACTATCAAGAACGTCAAACCTCTCTGCAACTGCATCAAATTGAGTGGCACCGAAAGTTTACCTTATCGGCGGCATGCCTCGTGCTTTTTTTAATTGGGGCGCCACTAGGTTCCATTATTAGAAAAGGTGGACTTGGTACGCCACTAGTTTTTGCGATTATCTTTTTTGTGATTTTCCACCTCTTTAATACGTTTGGAGAAAAGTTTGTAAAATCGGCGCAATTAAGTCCGCTCATGGGTATGTGGCTTTCTACCTTTATTTTACTTCCCATAAGTGTCTTTTTAGTGGTAAAAGCGATGGCAGATGCGCAACTGTTTAACCAAGAGTATTACTACAGGCTGCTTACCAAAATTCGTGCCTATACCCGCAAGTTTTAAAGTAACTTTAGGTAACTAAATTCTATTACCATGTTAGCGCAAGATTCAAATAAAAATTCTAGACGAAATTTTATAGGTACTACAGTTAAAGCAGCTGTTGTTACTGCACTTACGGGTAGTCAGTTAAACACCCTAGCATCGACTAATAAAGTATCACCAATTTTAGCACCTGCAGTGCCGCCTGCGCTCGTTGGTACATCCTTTACACAACTTCCTTTACCATATGCATATAATGCACTAGAGCCATTTATTGATGCGCTCACGATGGAAATTCATTATAGCAAGCACGCAGCGGGCTATGCAAAAAATGTACAAGATGCAGCTGCCTCTGAAAACGTAAATACAAATAGCAACCTTGAAGATGTTTTACAAAAAATAAGTAGCTATTCTGCCAAAATGCGTAACAATGCAGGCGGTCATTATAACCACGAGCTTTTTTGGCAGTGTATGAAAGCGGCACCAGCAGGGGTTCCTACGGGTGCACTTGCCACTGCCATAACAAATAGCTTTGGCTCATTGGAAGCATTTAAAACGCAGTTTGCAGAAGCTGCAAAAAATAGATTTGGAAGTGGTTGGGCATGGCTTGTTGTTAGCGCTGATAAAAAATTAGGCATTGGTTCTACTGCCAATCAAGACAATCCACTCATGGATGTGAGTACGTTTAAAGGTTTCCCGCTACTAGGTATCGATGTTTGGGAACACGCTTACTATTTAAAATATCAAAATAAAAGAGCCGATTATATTACCGCTTGGTTTAACCTGGTTAACTGGGATTTTGTAGCAGCCAGATACGAAAAAGCCATGCAATAAATAGATAACAATGAAAGTAACAACAAATTGGGTGAGTCATTTGGCATTTGATGCCAGTTCAGAAACGGGACAAACCTTAAGACTGGACACCACTATCGAAAATGGAAGTTTAGATTCTGGCATGAACCCTAAAAAATTAATGTTAGCATCACTTTGTGGCTGTAGTGGCATCGACGTTGTTGAAATACTCAACAAAATGAAAGTGCCTTTTACAAAACTAAGTATCGAAGCATCTGCAGAACAAACCGATACCATTCCAAAAGTATTTTCGGTGATCCATATGATATACAAAGCAGATGTTGATGAAACACAATTAGATCAATTTAAAAGAGCCGTAAGTTTAAGCCACGAAAAGTATTGTGGCGTATCTGCGATGCTCGCAAAAACATGTCCCATACATTATACCCTAGAGCGCATTTAAATAGGTTTTAAAAACGCATTTGTGAAATTAGCGAAAGAGAATTTTAAAGTTCAAATTGTAATTACAAGCCTAGGCGTAGTCCTACTGGCTGTAAAAACAGTGGCCTACTTGGTTACGCATTCACTTTCGGTATTAACAGATGCACTAGAAAGTATTGTAAATGTAGTGGCCGGATTTATTGGACTCTATAGTTTGTATGTTGCTGCTAAACCAAAAGATGTGGATCATCCGTATGGGCACGGCAAAGCAGAGTTTATTTCTGCAGCTGCAGAGGGCACGCTAATTATTGCAGCGGGTTTATTAATCATTTATGAAACCCTCGCAAATTTTTTTTCCAATCAACCCTTACATGCACTAGATACTGGCTTATGGCTAGTGAGCGCAACGGCTATTATCAATTATTTTGCTGGAGCTGTTTGTATTAAAATTGGTCAAAAAAATAAATCGTTGGCGCTTCAGGCAAGTGGCAAGCATTTGCAAATTGACACGTATTCTACCCTTGCGATTGTTGCGGGCATTGCCGCCATGCTTATTTGGAAAGTTTACTGGATAGATAAAATTATTGCGCTGGGCATGAGCCTACTTATTATTTACAACGGCTACAAAATACTAAGGTCTTCGTTTGCAGGTATTATGGATGAAGCCGATCTAGATTTATTAAATAATGTTATTGCGGTACTCAATAAAAACAAAGTAGAAAACTGGATTGACCTACATAATTTGCGCGTTATAAAATACGGCAGTCTTTTACATATTGATTGTCACTTAACCGTGCCTTGGTACTTGAATGTACACGAAGCCCACCGCGAAATAGACAGCCTATCGGACCTTATCAAATCACATTTTGGGGACGCCATTGAATTATTTGTTCATACTGATGGGTGCCTTGCTATTAGCTGTGGTATTTGCAATAAAAATTGCCCCGAAAGAGAGGCCACATTTGAAAAGAAACTAACTTGGACCCTCGATAACATCTTATCAGATAAAAAACATCAATTAGAAACTTAGAAAACACATCATATGCAAGTTTGGAAAGATTATCAAGAAAAAAACAAAGACCGTTTTTTAGAAGAATTATTAGCATTACTACGCATACCTAGTGTAAGCGCTAGAACCGAAAATAAAGATGACATGCTTACCTGCGCGGAAGCTGTTAAAAAAAGTTTAGTAGATGCAGGTGCCACAACAGTAACTATTTATCCTACAGAGGGTCACCCGATTGTGTACGCCGAAAAAATAATTGACCCTGCGCTTCCTACCGTGCTTGTTTACGGACACTATGATGTGCAACCCGCAGATCCGCTAGAACTATGGAACAGCGGACCTTTTGACCCTGTTATCAAAGATGGTAAAATTTATGCGCGTGGTTCTGCCGATGATAAAGGACAATTTTACATGCACGTAAAAGCCCTTGAAACCATGGTGCAAACAGGAACGCTTACCACCAATATTAAATTTTTGATAGAAGGCGAAGAAGAAGTAGGTAGCCCTAACTTAGCCACTTTTGTAAAAGCCAATAAAACTTTACTTGGCGCTAACGTTATTTTAATTAGTGATACGTCTATGATAAGTATGGAAAATCCATCTATCGATATTGGGGTGCGGGGATTAAGTTATATAGAAGTAGAAGTAACCGGACCTAACAGAGATTTACATAGTGGTGTTTATGGTGGCGCTGTTGCTAACCCTATTACCATACTTTCAAAAATGATTGCTTCTTGCCACGACGAAAATAACCATATTACCATTCCTGGTTTTTATGACGATGTTGTTGAATCATCAGACATAGAAAGAGCTAAAATGGCGGAAGCCCCTTTTAATGCAAATGAATATGCTAAAGATTTAGGCGTATCTGAACTATGGGGTGAAAAAGGATACAGCAGTAACGAAAGAACGGGTATTAGACCTACTCTAGAAGTAAACGGCATATGGGGCGGATACACGGGCGAAGGTGCTAAAACTGTACTTCCTTCAAAAGCATTTGCAAAAATTTCTTGTAGGCTCGTCCCCAATCAATCGTCACAAAAAATTACCGAAAAGATTATCAACTACTTTACCTCTGTTGCGCCAGTAGGTGTAACTGTAAAAGCAGCAGAACATCATGGTGGTGAGCCTTATATGACGCCTATTCATTCTAAAGAGTACCAAGCAGCTGCTAGTGCAATTACTGCAACATTTGGCAAAGAGCCAATTCCTGTAAGAGGTGGTGGCAGTATCCCTATTTGTGCATTGTTTGAAAAAGAACTAGGCCTTAAAATTGTATTCATGGGCTTTGGACTCGATAGCGATAATTTACATAGCCCCAACGAAAAATTTGACATCGTCAATTTTTACAAAGGCATTGAAACCATTCCTTACTTTCACCAGTTTTATGCAAGCAGCAAGTAAAGAAAAACTTCGTATCGATAAATACCTCTGGGCTATTCGGTTGTTTAAAACAAGAAGCCAAGCGGGTGATGCTTGTAGTAAGGGTAAAGTAAAATGTAATGGTGATAATGTAAAAGCAGCCAAAGTAGTAAACCTAGGTGATGTATACGACGTTAAAACAGAAGCACGCAGGTGGGTGGTAAAAGTAACGGGCTTATTAGAAAAAAGAGTTCAATACCCCGAAGCTATTTTACATTACGAAGATCAAACACCACCAGAAGAGCTAGACCACGTTGCCTACCAAGCTGCTTCGTATCAAACTGGAAAACGTTTGAGTAAAATAGGAAGGCCTACCAAAAAACAACGCAGGGATATTGAGGGTTTTATGGAATAAAAAATATAGCATGTTAAAAATTGATATTTTATCGGTACTGCCTGAACTATTAGAAGGGCCTTTTGCACATAGCATTATGAAACGTGCACAGGAAAAAGGACTGTTACAAGTAAACGTGCATAGCCTTCGTAAGTGGGCTATTAATAAACATGGCCAAATAGATGATTATCAGTATGGCGGTGGCGCGGGCATGGTTATTGTATGTGAAACACTTGCTAATGCTATTGATGAATTGGCAGCGACTGCCCCTTACGATGAAATTATTTTTATGACACCCGATGGTGTAAGGTTTAACCAAAGTGCCGCCAATCAATTATCGCTAAAAGGCAATATTTTAATTATTTGCGGTCACTACAAAGGCATCGATGAACGTATTAGAAAGCAGTACGTTACACAGGAAATTTCTATTGGTGATTATGTACTCAGTGGCGGAGAACTAGCAGCAGCAGTGGTTGTAGACGCAGTAGGCCGTTTAATCCCAGGGGTTTTAAATGACGAAACTTCGGCCCTCACCGATTCTTTTCAAGATAATTTATTAGCTCCACCCGTGTATACTAGACCCGCCGATTTTAGAGGTGACAAAGTACCAGACGTACTCTTACAAGGTGACCCTAAAAAAGTGGAGGAGTGGAGATACGAACAATCGGTGCAGCGTACAAAAGCACGCCGCCCCGATTTGTTAGATTAATTTTTGTTACTTATTTGATGCTAATGACTGGCACCATTTTTTCGTGAATCATTTGATTGAGCGCTTTAAGATCAGAAGCCATCACTGCTTTTAAACGGTTTAAAGCGGTATCCGACTGCGCAGCTAAATCTGCAAATGCTTCTTTAGCTTGTTTGCTTGGCGCTGTTTGACCACTCGCTACCACATTAAACAGACCTGCAATTTTATCGTTTAATCGAATTGGATAATTGAGTACATCCTGACCACTCTTTGCTTTTGTTTGGTACAAGGTTTCTTCGATACCAGTTATTTTTTTAACTACCGAATCAGCAAATGCTTTTAATTCTTTTTGTCCATCGAGTTTTGCAGTAAACTCATTTACTTGGGTACGCACCGCTCTAATATCTTTAATTGCTTTTTGAATTTCAGAGAACTTATCACGCACACTTAGTAAAAAGGCAGTTTGATCATCAAGGTCTGCTTCTGTTGCTGCATAATTAGGATTGGGCTTAATTACAAATGGAACCAGCACCGTATCTTTTTGGAATACAAAACGTGCCGTATATTTTCCAGGTGCTGCCTTAACGGTACCAACGCCACCATTCCATAAAATTAATCCGTCTAGGCGCTCTGCTGCAGGATAATTCATATCCCACTCAAACTGATTGATACCCTCTGTAAATTCAATTTTATCTTGAGCATCTTTTGCGCTTTTACTAAACGTTCTAATCACTTTATTTTTCTTGTCTAACACCGCAACAGAAAATTTACTACTGTCGGTTACACCTTTTAAATAGTAATGTATAACAGATCCAAGTGCTGGATTGGCGCCCATATTGGCTGCCATACCGCCACCAAAGCCACCACGTCTTCTACCACCACCTTCCGATCTTACAACCGGGTTGGCTTCAAAAACATGGATACTTTTAGCATAGTTAGCTACTTGGTGTTGTTGAACAATCCCTAAATCATCAATGATCCAGAATGCTCTACCCTGAGTAGCCACAATCAAATCATTTTCTTTGATGGTTAAATCAGTGATCGGTGTTTCAGGTAAATTAAGCTGAAACTTTTTCCAATTGGCACCATCATCAAAAGAAATATACATGCCAAACTCAGTACCAGCATATAATAAACCGGCACGCTTATGATCGGCACGAACTGCTCTTGTAAAATGCATTGGATCTATGCCTGCAGTAATTTTTTTCCAGGTTTTACCGTAGTCTTCTGTTTTAAAAATATACGGCGCGTAATCGTCTAGCTTGTATTTCGTACCAACAAAATAAGCAGTACCTTTTTTAAACGGATCTGTTTCGATACAGTTCCACATCATTTGTTTTCCTGCTTCTGCCGGTGTAACATTTTCCCAATTTTTACCGCCGTCTTTACTTACATGAATAAGTCCATCATCACTACCTGTCCATAATAAATCTTTTTCTAGCACAGACTCTGCGGCTGTAAAAATGGTACAATAATATTCTACCGAAGTATTGTCTTTGGTGATGGGACCACCACTAGGGCCTTGCTTCGTTTTATCGTTGGTGGTTAAATCTGGGCTAATCATATCCCAAGATTTTCCTTCATTTTCTGTGGCAAATAAATGGTTACCCGCAGTGTATAATTTTTTAGGATTGTGCGGACTAAAAAATATAGGGAAGTTCCATTGGAATCTATATTTTAACACGTCAGCCCCTGCTCCCATTGGATTATCAGGCCACACATTGATGGCTCTGTTTTCTCCGGTGCGGTGATCTAGACGAGACAAGTAGCCGCCATAGTTACCACCATAAACCACGTCTGGGTTTAAAGGATCTGCAACAACAAATCCACTCTCTGCGCCAGCCGTAGATTCCCAATCTTTATCGGTAATACCAGCGCCAGATGTTCTACTTTTTATTCTGATGGTAGAATTATCTTGTTGTGCACCTAGTATACGGTAAGGATATGAATTATCGGTACTTACTCTATAAATTTGAGCAGTTGGTTGGTTATTTTCGGTACTCCAATTATTACCACCGTCAAAACTAACTTGCGCACCACCATCATCTGCTACAATCATACGGCTCGGATTTTTTGGATCAATCCACAAATCGTGGTGATCGCCATGCTGTGTGTTTACGCCAGAAAATGTTCGGCCACCATCGTTGCTACGCATAAAATTTACATTGAGCGCATACACTAAATTTTCGTTGGTAGGCGACACAAATACTTTACTATAATACCATGCACGCTGGCGAATATTATTATCGCTACTGGTTAATGTCCAGGTTGCGCCAGCGTCATTACTAACAAACATACCGCCTGCCGCATTTTCTACGATTGTATACAATTTATCGGTGTTAGAAGGTGCTACTGCAACGCCTACAATGCCCCAAACACCTTTAGGAAGGCCTTTGTTTTGCGATATATTTACCCAAGTATCACCACCATCGGTACTCTTGTATAAACCCGATCCTTCACCACCACTTTCCATGCTATGTGGTGTTCTTTGCACACGCCACATACCCGCATATAGTACAGATGGGTTACCTGGCTCCATCACTAAATCGGAACAACCTGTTTGGTTGTTTACAAATAAAGTTTGTTTCCAAGTTTTACCACCATCGGTGGTTTTATAAACACCACGCTCTGGGTTGGGTCCAAATAAATGACCCACCACTGCTGCCCAAACCGTATTTGGATCACGCGGGTGTACAATCACTCTAATAATATGACGGCCTTCTTTTAAACCAATATTGGTAAATGTTTTGCCACCATCGTTTGAGCGCCACATACCACCCAAACCCTCTGCCACATTACCTCTCATGGTATTCTCACCTTCTCCTACATAGATTATATTTTCGTCGGAAGGGGCTACTGCTATAGCGCCAATATTACCGCCTATTTTTTTATCACTCAAGTTTTTCCAGTTGCTTCCACCGTCTGTGGTTTTCCATAAACCACCACCGGTAGCACCAAAATAAAAGGTATTGTTATTTATATAACTGCCAGCAACAGCAGCACTTCTACCACCTCTAAAAGGACCAACCAATCGATATTTTACTTCGGAAAATAAAATAGAGTCGACGTTGGTTGCTAGAACAGCTGGTGCTGTAACATTCGCTTTTTTTGCCGTTGATTTTTGTGCCATAACCACTGTTGTAGCACTAATACCTAGCAGCAACATGGCCGCTAATACAAAATGTAGTTTTTTCATATACGTTTAAATTGGATGAGTAATTTACTACTCATTTTGCTTACCAAAAAATTGAATTGAGTTAGGGGTAAAGCTTGGGCTTCTATTGTACCTTAGTGCCCTCATGAGCAGTACCCAACCCTATTCCATCACCGGCAATGTAGTAGACATCCCTAATAAGTATATCTACGAGGCCACGCTTTGGATAGAAGATGGCCATATCATGCGTATTGAGGCTAGTAGTGCGCCTGTTAACCCAGCCCTACCCTATATCATGCCCGGATTTATTGATAGTCATGTGCATATTGAAAGTAGCATGCTCGTGCCTTCCGAATTTGCCAGACTCGCGGTACTCCATGGAACCATTGGGACCATTAGCGACCCGCATGAAATTGCCAATGTTTGTGGCGTGGCTGGCGTAGAATTCATGATTGAAAACGGAAAACAAACCCCCTTTAAATTTTTCTTTGGTGCACCAAGTTGTGTGCCTGCTACCATTTTTGAAACAGCGGGTGCCGAGGTGAATGAAAAAGAAGTAGACGCTTTATTAGCCAGACCCGAAATTTATTATTTATCTGAAATGATGAATTTTCCGGGTGTACTACATAGCGATCCGGTAGTGATGGCAAAAATAAAAGCGGCACAAAAACACAATAAACCCATAGATGGTCATGCGCCCGGATTAAGGGGTGAGGCTGCAAAAAAATATATTGATACCGGTATCAGTACCGATCATGAGTGTTTTACCGTAGAGGAAGCGCTAGAAAAATTAGACTACGGTATGCACATTTTAATTAGAGAAGGAAGTGCTGCCAAAAATTTTGAAGCGCTCTATTCAATTATTGATACGCATACCAACAAAGTCATGTTATGCAGTGATGATAAACATCCAGATAGTTTAGCTGCGGGTCATATCAATACTATTTGCGCAAGAGCCGTTGCCAAAGGGCTTGATTTTTTTAATATTTTACAAACCGCGTGTATCAATCCAGTAAAGCATTACAAGCTTCCAGTAGGTTTATTAAACCCTGGTGATCCCGCAGATTTTATTTTGGTAAAAGACCTTGTACATTTTGAAGTTAGTAGCACTTATATTAATGGCGAATTAGTGTCGGACAATGGTATTTCAAACATCAAAAGTGTGGGTACAAATCCTATCAACAATTTTGATTGCGAAAAAATT
>JBEDIY010000081.1:0-5110 GCA_041173245.1 Bacteroidota bacterium
ATAGTATTTGTATGGGTGATGTGGTAAACTTTACAGACCAGTCTGATGGCAAATCAAGCCCTATCAATAAATGGGTATGGGATCTAGGGCAATCAGATGCATCGAGTGTTCAAAACCCTAATAAAAGGTTTAGAGACTCTGGTATTTTTACCATCAAACTATACGGTTTTAATGGACAAAACTGCGTGAGTGATACCATTAGTAAAACAGTTACTTCCTTCCCGTATCCGCACCTCAAATTAGGACCTGATTTTAAAATACTAGAAGGTGGCACCTCGCTTATTAGACCCGCTTTTGTATTTGGCAATAACCTTACCTATAAATGGAAGCCAGCACTCTATTTAAACAGTGATACAGCTGCTGTGCCACGTACCACACCACTTGGCGATGTTACGTACATACTCGAACTAACTGGGCAGGGCGGCTGCATGGTAACCGATGATATATTTATTAAACTATTACTCGCACCAGAAGTACCCAACGCCTTTTCTCCAAATGGTGATGGCATTAACGATAACTGGGTCATAAAATATTTAGAGAGTTACCCGGGTGCTACCATTGATGTATACAATAGATACGGACAACCCGTGTTTAAATCGGTGGGGTATGATAACCCTTGGAATGGACAGTACAATGGTAGCCCTTTACCCATTGGTACTTACTACTATATTATCAATCCTAAAAATGGAAGAAAAATAATAACTGGGTCAGTGACCATATTAAAATAAGTAGATAATAATTAAATTCTCAAAAGACCTGCTTTATAAAGTGTTGTAACGGGCTTGTTGTCCCAGAAAAGTTCAAAATCTTCGAGGCCAGCGGCTTCATAGCTTTCCTTAACAACGGCATAAGTCATGCCAACAGTTTCGGCTACTGCTGTCTTTTGTAATATCTCTAACAACCAACTGCCTTTTGCAGGATCTACCGAAATATTTAATGGTGCTTGTGTTGTTTGAAAAAGCAAATTCATTTCTTCCCACTGACTGCCTTTTTTAGAACGCTGAACTATCGAAGAAACTGGATTACCACCTAACCAAATCACTTTATAATTGGTAGCACTATTGTAATCAGGTGTTTGTAAAGCTGTTGCAATATAATTTGGCGCTACCAAAGTTTTGGGTGTTTTAAAATCAAACCATTTGTGCAATGGAAAATCAAAACAAGCACCATGCATGTAATTGAGTAATGCTTTTTTTAATCCATATCCAAAAAGTTCATGCTCCGCTCCTGTTGGATCAATATGTACAATATCGTTGTTAGCAAAAGTTCCAATTTCTTTGGTATGCTTGATCACTTTATACTTATCAGGATCTAACCCCACTGGGCTATGTGCTGTCATGGTAAATAAATGCCAAAATGCAGATTGCAATACACCCGTTTCAAAAAGTTGACGCACCATTTCTAATGAATCAATTGTTTCTTGCTCTGTTTGTGTTGGAAAACCATACATCAAATAAGCGTGCACCATAATACCTGCTTCTGTAAAATGCTGACTTACTTTTGCTACTTGCGCTACGGTAATTCCTTTATCAATAAGCACTAAAAGCCTATCTGATGCTACTTCTAGCCCACCACTCACCGCAATGCATCCCGCAGATTTTAGTAACTGACAAAGATCGCGTGTAAAACTTTTTTCGAACCTTACGTTAGCCCACCAACTCACCACTAATTTTCTGCGCAAAATTTCTATGGCTAGCGCTTTCATAAGAGATGGTGGCGCCGCTTCATCCACAAAGTGAAATCCAGTTTGGCCTGTTTGTTCAATTAAAGTTTCCATCCTATCAGCTAATAATGATGCAGCAATAGGCTCATAGCTTTTAATATAGTCGAGTGAGATATCGCAAAAAGTGCATTTACCCCAGTAACATCCATGTGCCATGGTTAATTTATTCCATCTCCCATCACTCCATAAACTATGCATAGGATTTACTACTTCTATAGCAGAAATATATTGATCTAGTAACAGTCCAGTATAATCGGGCGTACCAACATTAGCTTGTTTATAATCAGGCCAAATAGAATTATTGATATAGCTAACTTTTCCATCAACAATTGTAAAACAGCGCTTTAATTCGGGTGCAGTTATCTTTCCATCTAAATGATTGATCAATACTTCGAGCGGTGCTTCGCCATCATCAAGTGTGATAAAATCATAAAATTCAAATACGCGAGCGTCCGATAATGAGCGGAGTTCGGTGTTTGCAAAACCACCACCCATCGCTACTTTAATAGCCGGATAATTCTTTTTAATATACTGCCCTAGACGAAATGATGTATATAAATTCCCTGGAAACGGAACCGACAAACAAACAAGCAAAGGTTGTACCCGCTTGATGTAAGTATCCATAATATCTAATAAAATAACGTCGATATATGTTACTGGCGCATTAAGTGCCGCGTATAATTCATCAAAACTATTAGCTGACCTTCCTAAGCTTTCGGCATATCTACTAAAACCAAAATACGGATCAATGGTATCTTTAATTAAATTACCGAGGTCTTCGAGGTACATGGTAGCAATATGCTTGGCCTTGTCTTGTTTACCCATGCTACCAAAAGCATAATGCAAATCATCCATTTGCTCAAAGGCACTGGCTTCAGGTAAAAATTGACGTGTGGCAATTAAATGCGCAAGTGTAGGTTGCTTACCTTGTAAAAAAAGTATAACACTATCGATGGTATTAATATAGCGTTCTTTGAGTGCTATAATTCTTGTGCTATTGGCATTTAGTGTATCGCCGTATTTACTTTCTACGGCTTCAAATAAATGAATCAATCCTTTTTTGCAAAATATTTGAAGTGTAACTTCTATACCGAGGTCGGCCTGTTCACTTTTAATATTTTTAGTATTAAAAAAACCTTTTAAATACGCAGTAGCCGGGTAAGGCGTATTAAGCTGCGTAAATGGTGGCGTTACTAATAATACAGGTGCGTCCAAGGGTTTCTGATTATAAACTAAAATTAATATTTATTTTTTCTTGGCCCCTCTTTTGATTGGCTTCTTATATTTTTTTTGCATCACGTCCCTTCTGCTCGATTTTTCATTTGACTTACTATTTTTTGCAGACTTTTCGTGAAAGGCAGGACCCGCAGTGCTCACCACTTTTTTAACTTTCTGAAATATTTCCTTCATGATTACTTTAGGAATTTCATCTTCCGTTAAAACAGATGAGATTTCTACATCAGCAGGTATAGTAACAACCGGCACTTGATACTGCATCAGCGATTCGATAGCTTCCAATAAAGATGCTTCCTTAGGTGTTGAAAATGTAATTGCAATACCCTTTTTATCAAATCTTCCAGTTCGTCCAATACGGTGAATATAGTTTTCAGGCACATCGGGTGTGTCAAAATTTATAACGTGTGTTACTTCTGCAATATCAATACCTCTCGCTACAATGTCCGTTGCAATTAAAAATTGATAGGTGCCATCTTTAAATAAACGAACAGTATTAAAACGGTGATTTTGTTCTTTATTAGAATGAATTACTCCAACCCTTCCCTCAAACTTTGAAGCAACAGATTCAAACATTTGATCAGCTAATTTTTTGGTGGCTGCAAAAATTAAAACTTTTTGCATGCTTGCATCGCCCGTAATTAAATGAGCCAGCAAGTTTACTTTGGTGTTAAAATTAGGGACCTGGTATAATTGTTGTTCGATATTTTCAAGTGGCGTTCCTGCAGGCGCCGCTTCTATAATTTCGGGTGCATTAAAAAAAGTATCCATGAGCGCTGTAACCTCTGGCGTAATGGTCGCAGAAAACAAAAGATTTTGCCTTTTTTGAGGAAGCAAATCCATGATATTTTTAAGCTGGGTACGAAAGCCCAAATTGAGCATTTCGTCCATTTCATCAATCACTAATTTTTTAATGTACTTGGTTTTAAAAGCCCCATTCATGGCCAAATCATAGAGCCTTCCGGGCGTCGCCACAATTACATCCGCTCCTTTTTCTACTTCAATTTGTTGTGTATTAATATTAACGCCACCATAAACACCAATGGCTACTAAACTCATATAACTTGACAACTTATTGATGGTTTCAACAACCTGTGCCACAAGCTCCCTAGTTGGAACAACAATTAATATTTGAGGGTCTTTATTTTTATCAAATTTCCACTGACGCAAACAAGGCAATAGATAGGCAATGGTTTTACCCGTACCCGTTTGAGCAATACCACAAACGTCTTTGCCCGACATAGCCACAGAAAACACTTTTTGCTGGATGGTGGTTGGTGTAGTATAACCAAGGTCATCTAGGGCTGAAAATAGCGCTGTATTTAAATTTAAATCGTTAAATGTCATGAGGGCACGAAGTTAGCGCTATATTTTAAATATATAAGCTATTGGTGGAGCTACGCTTCAATGATGATATCATACTTGCCAAGTAAACCCATCGCCCCTTGTACCGAATGTTTCGACTTTTTAATCCGGTTTGCATCCATATCAATGGTGTAGTTATAAGAAGTAGTAAAATCGACTTTTTCGAGATTAGAATTATCGAATTTTGCATGTAGTAAATCGCAAGCATCAAATACTGCCGTATTTAAATCAGTATTAGTAAAATCAACCGATTTAACAGAAGACTTCACAAAACGAAGGCCTTTTGTTTTGGTTCCGTAAAATGATGCATTATCGATGATGCAATTATTAAAAGAAACATCTAGGCCATACTCTTTACATGAATCAAATAAAATGCCAATGAGCTTACACCCCACAAAATGCGTATCTCTAAAAACAACCTGATTTACTTTTACAACACTCATGTCACAATCTGTAAATGAGCAATTGATAAAGATGGATCCTGCCAAATCGATTCCAATAAAACTGCATTTTATAAAACTGCAATTTTCATATTCTCCAATCGTAAATGGTTGAACCTGAAAATCAATTTGCTCAAACTGTTGGTCTTCGGTTAGTTTCATAATTGTTTTTTTGGGTGGGATGGCCGTCACTTCGTTCCGGCATCCTGGGTGGGGGTAGAGTAACCACAAATTATTTCATTCTACAAATTATTCCATTTGCTTCGCAAATGTCCTAGGCTTTGGTTTTTTTTCACTCGCGATTCCAAGCGGGGCTTGAATCGCTCGCTTATAAAAACCAAAAGCCTCA
>JBEDIY010000082.1:0-7580 GCA_041173245.1 Bacteroidota bacterium
GACGATTTTTACGAGTTGGTAGTGATTTAGGGGTAGATTTTGATTGATTTTAGCAAATCCTAAAAAATTATAGGCTATATTTTATTTCCCTAACTAGTTGCTTTGCAACTAGTTAGGGAAATTTTCGTCATGCTCTGTAAAAATATTTAGTACTATGTTTTGCATAGTACTAAATATATCCCATCTTTGCGTTTCAATTAACAGCAATGGATATTCAAAACACACAATCGCAAATGCGGAAAGGGGTTTTAGAATTTTGCATCCTGTCTATCATTAATAGAGGCGAAGTATATCCGAGTGATATCATTGACCAAATGAAAGCAGCCAATTTGCACATTCTAGAAGGTACGTTGTACCCACTACTAACCAGGCTCAAAAATGCCGGTTTATTAAATTACAGATGGGTAGAAAGTGTGAGTGGACCACCACGCAAATATTTTGTAATGACAGATGCAGGCAAAGAAGCCTTTTCTGTTTTATTACAAACTTGGAACGATATGGCAAATGCCGTTTCATTATTAACACAACCCCCAACCCCTAACCCCGAAGCATAACTGCTTTAAAATTTTGATCCATGAAAAAAGTAATCAATATAAATTTCCAAGGTCGTATCCTTCCTATTGAGGAAGAGTCTTACGAAACATTAAAACAGTACATAGAAAGTTTGCGTCAATATTTTGACGCCGAAGAAGGTAGAGATGAAATCATCAACGATATCGAATGCCGTATTGCAGAACTTTGTGACGACCGTTTAAAAAAAGGTGCAGTATGCATCACTGAAGATGACATGCGTTTAATCATCGAAAGTATTGGTCGTCCCGCCGATTTTGAGGCACAGGATGGCTTTGAGGCAACTACTAGTGCAAACAGCTCAAACCCAAAGCAGGATCAGTTTTTAGACAATGACGAAAATCCTAAAAGACTTTATCGCGACGAGCAAAACAAATTGATTGGTGGCGTATGTGCGGGTATTGCTAATTATTTAAAACTAGATCCCCTACTGGTGCGTGTATTATGGGTCTTGCTATTTGGTATTTCTTTTTTTGCTTACGTACTCTTATGGATTGCTGTTCCTAATACTTCAACCAATCAAATTGGTGGTGCCAGAAAAAGATTATTTAGAGATATAGATACTAAAGTAATTGGTGGTGTGTGTGCTGGCTTGTCTAAATATTTTGATATTAAAGTGAGATACATTCGACTTTTATTTTTAGTGCCTAGCATACTACTTGTATTAAATTGGAATCATTTTCATTTGTTTCAATTTTGGGAATTTGATGACTTCCCTAATTTTATTCAATTAACATTTAGCCCTAGTGCTGTCTTTGTATATATAATACTATGGTTGGTACTACCAGAAGCTAAAACCACGGCCGATAAATTAGAAATGCGTGGCGAAAAAGTTGACATCAATAGCATTAAAAATACCATTCAAACAGATATGGAAGGTTTTGGTAAAAGAGCACAAAACTGGGGCTCCAACATGTACAATAAGAGCAAATCAAATGAGCCTCAAACAGCGCAAACGGCTTCTAATGCAGCGCCAGAGCCTGCGCAGCGCGGTGGTTGCTTGTATTTTGCAGGCCGCACCATTACCATTTTATTTAAGGCCTTTGTTTATTTTGTACTCGGTATTATAACCATCTCATTATTGGCCGCCTTATTTGGGGTAGGCATTGCGACCACCGGACTACTTCCATTACGCCGTTTTATTTTAGAAGATGGCGCACACAACTGGTATGCCTATGCGATTATTGTATTTTTTATATGGGTGCCAGTCATTGGCATTGTTACCGCAATCATCCGAAAAATTGCGGGCATTAAAAAAGCAAATGTTTGGGTGCGTAGTGGCTTTTGGTCGCTATGGGCATTAAGTTGGATATTTATTCCACTCTTTTTTGCAACGCTTACCAAAAGTTTTTCTAAACAAAATGAACCTCAAGAAGAAGTATATAAACTTGCCAATGCAAAGGTGAATTACTTAGAAATAAGTGCGCAACAAAAACTCAAATATTACAATCATTATTGGCTAAAGCTTGAGCCATTTAATTTCTTTGATAGCGATACCGTGTATGTAAGAAATTTACGCGTCCGTATTGTGAAAGCAGCGTCTGATAGTTTTGAAATTAAATATGTACGCATTAGTAATGGTAAAACAGTGGCAGAAGCAGAACGACTTGCCAGCAAAATTAATTTTGACCTCAATCAACAAGACAGCAGTTTGTTTTTAGACAAAGGTATTGCCATTAACAAAACAGATAAATTTAGAAACCAACATGTTATTATGACACTTGCGGTTCCAGTAGGTAAGCGTTTTAAAATTACCAATAGGGCCTGGGAGCAAGTAAAAGTGAGCGTTAATAAAAAAGGATTCCGCTCTCAAACAGGACCTAATATTGATTTTGCATTTGATGGTGACAACTCTGATTGGTACAATGATGAAGATGCTTTTGAATACGACTATGACGTTGAGTATGTCATGACGCCAACGGGTTTAGAAAGAGTGGATGGTGTTAAATCAAGTGATGACAAGGAAGACCCTGAAGCCTTAAAAAACCGTTTAGAAGAACTCAAACGTGAAAGTGAACAAATCGAAAATAACCTCAGAAAAACTTGGGAGCAAAAGCAAAAAGAAGCGGACGATATCAAAAAACAGTTGGACAAAAAAGGCGATACCATCAAACGAAATTCAACAAAAAAAGAGTCTACTGTTTCAGACACCGTAAAGGCCTTTGCTTTTGGATTTGATGCCATCAAACTCTTGGTTTCTAGGTTCCAATCTTAATCAATTAGTAAGATGAAATATAGATAAACCCCTTATTTTTGCAGCCAATCTAATGTACTGCTATGAAAAATACTCCGTTTATCCAAAAGCACTTGGCACTTGGCGCTAAAATGGCTGAATTTGCCGGATATAACATGCCTATCAGTTATTCTGGTATCAACGATGAGCATGCAGCCGTAAGAACCAATGCGGGTGTGTTTGATGTAAGTCATATGGGGGAGTTTATTATAAAAGGCGAAGGTGCATTAGACCTTATTCAGCGCGTAACTTCTAACGATGCGTCGGTACTAACCAATGGACATGCGCAGTACAGTTGCCTACCCAATGAAACAGGTGGGATTGTAGATGATTTACTCGTGTACTGTGTGGAGCAAAACAAAGTGTACATGCTGGTGGTGAATGCGTCAAACATTGAAAAAGATTGGAACTGGATTGTTTCAAAAAATACGGCGGGTGTAGAAATGCACAACATCAGTAGCAAAACTTGTTTACTTGCGATTCAAGGCCCTAACGCTACAAAAATATTGCAGCCACTTACAGGTATGGATATTTTAAATCTACCTTATTATACTTTTACAAAAGGTGTTTTTGCAGGTGTTGAAAATGTACTTGTTAGTGCAACAGGTTATACGGGTTCTGGCGGCGTAGAAATTTATTTTGATGATAGTGATGGTGCAGCCGATAAAATTTGGGATGCCATTTTTGAAATTGGAACGCCTCAAGGTTTAAAACCTATTGGACTTGGTGCACGTGATACGTTACGTTTAGAAAAAGGTTTTTGTTTATACGGAAATGATATTGATGACACCACATCTCCACTAGAAGCAGGACTTGGTTGGATTACAAAATTCAGTAAAGATTTTACCAATAAATCATTTTTTGAAAATCAAAAAGCGGCTGGCGTTACTAAAAAATTAGTAGGCTTTGAAATGATTGATAGAGGTATTCCAAGACACGACTACCTGATCAAAAATGAAGCCGGCGAAACGATTGGAAAAGTAACAAGTGGCACACAAGCACCAAGCCTGCAAAAGGCTGTGGGACTGGGTTACGTGGCTACTGCGCATGCTGCTACAGGATCTGAAATTTATATTGATATCAGAAATACAATGGTTAAAGCAAGAGTGGTAAAGTTCCCTTTTGCGTAATTATTCTTTCTTGTTTTTAGAATTTATACTTGAATAAGATTAGATTGTTTGCTAGCGTCTAATTAATGTTTCTATTTGTTTATCGCAAATATGAAAACATACATGTATGAACGCAATTAAAAACAAAGTCCAACTTATTGGACATCTAGGTCAAACCCCCGAAATCACAAACTTTGAAGGTGGTAAAAAAGTAGCCAATCTTAGTTTGGCGACCAACGAATTTTACAAAGACGCCAACGGCGAAAAAGTGACCGAAACACAGTGGCATTCTGTAGTAGCCTGGGGTAAACTTGCCGAAATCGCAGAAAAATATTTAGTCAAAGGCATCGAAGTTGCCATCGATGGCAAACTCGTTAACAGAAATTACACCGACAAAAACGGCGTAAAAAAATATGTTACCGAAGTGCATGCCAACGAACTTCTCATTCTTACAAAAAAAGGATAGCCCCTCTGTTCTTTTTTATGGCCAGTGCTTTTGCACTGGCCTTTTTATTTTCGTTCATTTGGCTTTATATTTGCAGCCACATGAATCAGTCTAAACCACATTTACATACCATCTTATCTCCCAAATTATTAGAACTATACGATGTAAGTGATTGCATTGTGGTCGTGATTGATGTATTTAGGGCTACTTCTACCATTGCTACAGCACTTTACAATGGCGCAGACCGCATTATCCCTGTAGACAATGTAAACAAGTGTATTGAAGTAGGAAAAGCAACCGGCGGTATTACAGCTGGAGAACGTGACGGAAAAATTATTGAAGGACTTTCTTATGGTAATTCTCCTGCCGAATATCCTCGAACTTTTATCGAAGGTAAAACGTTGGTTCTCACAACAACCAATGGTACCAAGCTTTTACACATGGCCCTCAACAATGGCGCCGATCAAATTATTACGGGTTCATTCCCTAATTTATCGGCTGTTTGTGCGCATTTGATTGCACAAAATAAACCGGTTGTACTCGGTTGTTCTGCTTGGAAAGACCGCGTAAATATCGAAGACGCCTTATTTGCGGGTGCTGTAATTGAGCAAATCAAAGATCATTTTACCATTCGTTGTGATAGTTCACTCATGGCAAATGATTTATACAATTTGCATAAAGCAGATATTACCACATTTATCCAAAAAACCACCCATTGGCACCGTTTGGCATCTTATGGTTTAGAAGCCGACTTAACTTACTGTGTTACCACAGACGTAGCTCCGGTGCTTCCGATCTACAAAAACGGAGATTTAGTACGCGCCAATTAGCAGCTTTTTCGTACTTTCGCAAATTGCCCTTTTTAAACGGGTGCAATTTAGAACAGCACTATGGCGCTACCTTACTTGGTCAAACATATTTACAACAATGGTACCGAAGAGGTAATCAGAAGAGGCAAAAAAATTCATGCGTTGGGTAATGTAGAATTACTTGAGTATGACGACCTCATGGGCAATGTAAATTTTAGGGTTAAAGATGATGGCTACGCTACTTTTTACAAGGTGAGCGTCTCTCAATTTAAGAATCCAAAATTTTTATCGGTTCGTTGCGCATGCCCTTATAACTTATCTGAAATTTGTAGACATAAAGCAGGGGCCTTGTTTCATTTGCAAGATTTATTAGACCGAAATCAACTCGGTAACTATGAAGCTGCCTATGATCAAAAGCATACGGTTGTTAAAATGAAGCAACTTGAGCTTAAGCAAATTAAAATGCTTTCTGATGAATCTAGTTTTGAAAATGCAAGTGATTTTTTAAGAACGGGTTCGGCCACCATACTAGAAGCAAAGGAGGAGCGGGTTACAGCCTCACTAGTTTATGAAGGACATACGTATCAGCTGCTCATTCAAAAAAATGATGAACGTAATTTTGATACATCATGTAACTGCGGATCTGAAACAGAGCATCCGCTTTGTGTGCACAAAAACATTATTTTTTTACAGTTACTTAATAAGTTCGGTCCAGGTTATTTTGACACTATTAGAAACTGGGATAAAGACAAAAATAAATTATTAGCACTCTACGGGTACTCTCTAACAGATGACCTTTCTGGTAAATTTGAATTTACATACACAGCCGGAAAACCTTTTTTACGTGTATTAGACACTTCTATTAAAAGAGTGGCATTACCTCTTGGCAATGAAGTCATTTCTATTATTCCTAAAAAGCCTGATTTTATACCTGCAGAAAAAGAAGCTGAAAAAATTGAAACGTCTGTACCAAAAGTAAAGGGTAAAACTTTTCAAAAATTAGGTCTTGTAATTTCTACAAACAGCATACAATATCCTTTTACACAGTTCGATATCGTTGAAGGCGAAGTTGATGAAGACCAGCAGCGTTTTTTAGGTAAAGTGGAAAAGCAAGACCTTGCCAGGTTTATCAATACAGAACTACTTGACGAGCAGGATAAATCACTCGTGCAGCAGCTCCGTAAATTAATGCCTTCCGAGGTGAGCAGGTATCTAGACCGGAATTCTCCATTTAGTGGTATTTGGGAAAATATTGTACAACAGCATAATGATCAACTTCCCGAAGAAACTAAAACACTGATCAACGAATACCTACATCCAAAAATCAAAAAGCTGTTTGAACACTGCGGTGAAAGCTTACTGGTCTACACCTTGCCAGAAAAAAAGCCCTTTGTTACTGCTAATTTAGAGTCTGCCGAAATGGTATGTAATTTCATTTCACCTTATTTTGAAATTCAATATACAAAAGGTGCCTATGAGATTGAATGCCGCGTTAAACTCCCACTCGCAGATGTTAATATTTCGGAAAACGAATGTACCAGTCCGCTTCTTTTCAAATACCATCAGCAGTATTTTACCTGGAAAAAAGCAGACGATTTTTTAATGATGGAATCATTTTTGCCAACTGGTAAAATTGTAATTCGCAAAGAAGAGTGGGCCCAAAAATTACAAACATTTGTATTACCGCTTTCTAAAATGTACCATATTCATTTTGGAAACGTTGAAAAGGAAGAGCTCAATAATATTACTCCTGAAGTAAGTATTCACCTAAAAGAGCGCGGCGACTATTTATTATTTCAACCCGTATTTTCTTACCAAGGTTTTGAAGTACGCGCCATCGATAAAGATAAAATTATTGTTCCGCTATCTGATAAAATTTTGATGATACAACGTAACCTAGAAACGGAAGCGCGTATCATTTCAAAAATAGAATCATTGCATTCTGGTTTTGTAAGACCCGAACAAAGTGATTTGTTAGCATTAAAAGGCGCAGAAGTTTTAAAAAACAACTGGTTCTTTTTATTTGTTGACGCCGTTAAAGACATGAACATTCCAGTGTTTGGTTTTGAAGCACTTAAAAACTTTAGATTTAATACTGCAAAGCCATCTACTAAAATATTTATTAGCAGCAATACCGATTGGTTTGATGCTAAAGTCGAAATTCATTTTGGCGAGCAAAAAGTAAGTGTCGAAGACGTTAAAAAAGCACTTGCTAGCAAGCAACAATTTGTACCACTTCAAGACGGCACACTCGGTATTTTACCAGAAGAGTGGATTAAAAAATATTCGCTCTTATTTAGAGTGGGCGAAGGTCGTGCAGAAAATATCAAGTTAAGTAAATACCATTTTAGTGTTATTGAAGAGCTTTATTTGCAGCGTGATGAAGAAGAATTATTTTTTCAATTAGAAGAAAA
>JBEDIY010000083.1:0-8271 GCA_041173245.1 Bacteroidota bacterium
CTCTCAAGATTAGGGCTGATATTGGCGTACAAGAACTTTTTTATTGGGGCAGTATAAGTAAATGATTCGTTTACAACAAGTATTGAATCTTTACTATAACCATTTGGAAGCTCTTTATCAAAAATAAATAGAGTTAGATATTTAGAGTCAAGACCCTTGATTTTTCCGCTTATTGTGAACGTTTTTTCTTGTGCAAATAAATTTATTGAACAAAAAAGTGTAAATAATATTAATTTTCCTCTCATGATTATTCAGGATTAATAATCCCATATTTAATTTATTCGTTTATTGTATTTTTTCTCAAATTATTTTAGTCTTTATTTAGCAATCGTCTAATTCTCTTTGAATAAGGTTTGTTAATAAATATTCTGTAATAATTTTCCCCTTCCCGAAATAAGTTCGTTGTTGTGAATTGGTAAAGCGTATTTACGTGAATTTTTTTCAAGTTGATACGTTTGAATTGGCTTTGTTACATCAGGTCCTGAAATAGTAATAGGATAAAATTGTTTTGTTACTATAACATCATCATTAGGGTCAGAATTATTATTATATCTTCGAAGATCAAACCAGCGCTGCACAAATGGAATTTCTCTTCTCCTTTCTTGTAAAATTTTTGTAATTGCTTCTGATTGATTTGCTGCTGTTAAATTAACTAACGCACCAGGTCTTATTCTCTTTGCTCTTAATACATTTACAGCTGTTAGGGCTCCATTTATATCTCCATTTCTTGCCATGCACTCTGCCTTAATTAAATACATTTCAGCTGTAGTTGGTCCTGAAGGTATTCTGTCTTTGAAGAAAAAAATGTATCCTGGTAAACCATTTGTTGGTGTGTTGGAGCCAAAATAGTAGCTGTAATTTTCCACAATATGAAATTCATATCGTCTATCATTAGATTTATCGTATAAATCCAACAGTTCTTTGCTTGGTAAATAGAACCAAGAGCCAAAATTTTGAACTCTGAAATATAAAAACTCTTTCCATCCAAAAAAATCTACGAGATTAGTCTGATTATTGTGTGTGAAAGGGAATTGGCATGTGAATGGTGAACCACCGGTTACACTATATGTAAATGGTGTTCCATAATACATTTCCGTTGGGTTATTATAATCAACAAGTCTGCTATACTCGCCAAGGGCTAGATTTGCATACTTTAATGCTTCCGTATAATTATTTCTGTTAAGATAATATCTAGCTGCAAATCCATTTACTGCGGCAGTACTACCTCTCCAATGTTCAGGTTTGCCTCCAACTAATAATGGTTTATTAATTTTCAAAGCTTCTGCTAAGTCTGATTCAATAAACTTGTAAGTTTCTTCTAAACTAACACGAGTTAGATCTTCTTCAAAACTTGTAGATTTTTTGATTGGCAAACCCATTTCACTTTTATTTGTATTAGTATAGGGAAGGCAGTATGTATTTGCTAATTGCCAATATGCATATGCTCTTAATAGGTGTGCTTCTGCTTTTAGTCTAGCTCTATCAGCTTCCGTTCCACCTGTTACTTTATTTAAATTTTCTAGAACTGCATTTGCATAAAATACATCTCTCCATTCTCCTGAACCAGAGGCCCATAAAGCATCCGAATTAGCTGTCAATTTATTGTATTCTATATCCCAGAATGCTCTAAAAATGTTTGGTAGGAACGTGAAATTACCTCTTTTATTATCATATGTTTGTGCATTAAGCCCATAATCATCAGTACCCATCCATGATGGGTTTTCGTCACTATATAATGAACCATATTGTTCCATGAGAGCATTTAAGTGTTCGATAGATTCAAGTGGGATAGAGGAATTTTTACTAATTGGTTCATCAAGAAATTTTTCGCAGGCCGAAAAGCTTGTCACTAAGAACAATAAAGTACAAATCGTTAGTTTATCTATAAAATTTTTCATATTGATCATTTTGATATTTTAAAAATCAAATTTTACTCCTATTGTGAATTTAGGTCTAGGATTTAAAGTTCCGAGAGCATATAGTGGATCCTCTCCATACTTGTTAGATAGTATTACAAATAAATCGTTACCCTGAACAAATGCTTTCAAATTATTTATTCCAACTTTATTTAAAACTTTTTTATTTAAAGTATAAGTTAGATTGATTTCTTGCATGCGAAACCATGAAGCGCTCTCACCAAGGTAAGAGAGATTCCTATAAAATCTATCCCAAAAGAAAAATCTTGGTTCATTTGGATTAGTTGGCAATGTAAGTATTTCACTAGATTTACTATTTTGAGTTGCATCAAGAATTTCTCTTACAAATCTATTAGGTAATACTCTACCACCAAATTGTACTGGGTAATTAAAGCCCTGACGTTGAAAAACATGTCCAAGATTTGCAGTTACAATGAATGATAAATTTATTGCCTTGTAATCTAAGCTACTTGAAAGACCTAATGTATATGGAGCAACCATTGTACCTACATTATCTAAGTAGGTTCTTCCATCACCAGGAATAAATGAAGCCATATCAAAATTTGTAGAATTAGGGCCTAATACTGTTGGCTGAGGAAAAGGGGTAGCTGAATTAAAGCCCATATATTTATACATCCAAAGTGTATTAGCATTATAACCAACAGCATAAGAGGCTGTATTTCTACCAACCAGAGAAAACGAATTGTATTGTGTAAGAAATAAGTCTGTAATTTCATTTTTGTTATAGGAGAAATTGAGATTTGATCTTAACTGAATATCTTTTGAAATTTTAAAAGTAGTTCCAATTTCTAATTCAATCCCTTTATTTACCATTGCTGCATTGTTAAGGAATTGAGACGTACTTCCATTTACGGCTGGAATCGCAACAAAGGCTAAAAGATCTTTACCTCTTCTTTGATAGTAATTTATACTTCCAAATAATTTGCCTTTAAAAATAGAGTAGTCTATTCCAATATTAGCTGTACCTGTTTTCTCCCAGCGTAATGTTGGATTACCTAAACTAGAAAAGAAAGCAGTAAATTGATTTGTATAAATATTCGGTGTCGCACCAAGGCCAATTAATGGCATAAAAGAGGTACTTCTATCTTGGTTTCCATTATAACCATAAGTTGCTTTAATCGTAAGTCTGTCAATAAAGTTTATCTTAAAAAATTTTTCCTTCCATAACTGCCAACTTGCACCTACAGACCAGAATGGATTATACCTTAATTTCGGGTTGTTAGTTACAAAGTTTGCTCCATCTGCTCTTGCACTTCCTGACAATGTATATTTACTATCATAGGTATAAGCTACATTACCAAAAGCTGAGAAAAACCGATCAGTTGTGTAACCAAATGAATTGGTGTAACCGAAAGTTGTTATCTGATTCACCCAATTTCTAATTGTCAGATTTGTAGCTGGTAGTGTTCCATTTTGCCCTCCATTTACAGGTGTTCCACCTGGTCCATTTGGAAATGTGCCCAACTGTAAAGTAGCATCATTATATCCATAAGTCGTGGGTTGACCAAATGTCTGTATTACTCTACTTTGTTGTTCAGTACCTGCTAAAAAATTAACTTCATGTTTTGACATGATAGTTTTATTAAATCGTATGAGGTTTCTAAAATTCCATGCAATTGCTTGACTTCTACTTTGATTTAATATGCCACCTTTCGGTAAATTTGGAATAGGGGCTGTTGTCATAGCATTTGGTATTGTGGGATTCCAGAATGCAGCCTGGTTAACGGTTATTCTTGCATTATAACTATTTATGCCGTCAAAATTTCTAGTTTGAGTGTTAAAATTTTCGTACTGGATGCTAGTTTCAATACTAAGCCCCTTAACGGGCTTTATAACAATTCCAGTTTGTAATCTTGCATTATATTCCAAATTCACATTACTTCGACTTTTTGTTTCTCGTATGATGTTATAACTCCAGTCATTAAATGGGAAAAGTTGTGTTGGTATTTGCCTTTCTATTAATGGAGTATAATATCTTTCAGATGTAGATCTATAATTTCCGTTAGGGTCAATAAGCATTTCATAAGGTGCAAGTCTTTGTATATCACTTAGTGTTGCTCCATTATTTGTAAACTTATTATACTGTACCATTGTGCTTAGATTAAAATCAAGCCATTTTTTTATTGTTGCCAAGTTTCTATAATTAAGAATAAACCTATCATTAAACGTTTCTTTAAAATTAGATTGATTTTGCTCAAACATAAACGATAACGCATTACTCATTCTCTCGGTAGAACTAAATAAACTTAGATTGTATTGTTTAGTAATTGGATTCTCAAGTAAGTGGTCAGATATTTGCTGACTATTATTTAAGCCTTTTAAACTGTCTAATATAAAATCCCTTCTAGAAGGGGACATAAATCCAAGTTTAGTTTCATTTAAAGCCGTCTGACCAGGAGTCATATTATATCCAAATTGAGTAACTATTCCATTATTTGCAGTAGCACCCCATTTGTCAAATGATAGTTTTTCGTACTCTACTTGGTCTGATGAGGACGCAAGGGGGTTGGAATATTTTAAATCTATTTTACCACCAATACGCGTAAAGGCACTAAATTCTACTTTTAAGGGTGTCCCTTTTTTTGCATTTTTTGTAGTTACCACAATAACACCATTTACAGCTCTCGAACCCCAAATAGAAGATGCTGCTGCATCTTTTAAAATAGTTATTGTTTCTACATCACTTGGATTTATGGTATTATAATTTCCCTGTATCGGAAAACCATCAACTACAACCAATGGTTCTTGGTTGGCATAAAGAGTAGATAAACCTCTTATTTGGAAAAAAGGATTCCCTTCTTCATCCATCCTGAGTGCCTGTACACCAGCTACCTGACCTACAATGCGTGAAGAAATATTTGTAGACGGTTTTCCTAATTGTTCCTTGCTTATTGTTCCAAAGGATCCCGTTGCCCTTTCTTTTGGAATAGTTTGGTATCCTGTTGATACAACTACTTCCTCGAGTTGTTCATCTGATTCATTTAGAACAATATTAGCAGTAATTGCATCTGCATTAACGACTAATTCACTGGTTTTCAATCCCACATAGGAGAAAACTAAAGTTTGAATTCCATTAGCTAGACCTATGGTGTATTTACCATTGATATTGGTTTTTACACCCTGTTTACTACCCTTTACGCTAACATTTGCATTTGGTAGAGGTTGTTTATCTGGTCCCAAAACAGAACCAGTTACTTGCCTGGTTTGTTGGGCATGAGATGTTAGCAAACTAGAAAAGCAAAATAAAAACAGCACAATTATTTTAAATGTGTATTTCATATTTTCATGAATTAAGTTAAAGATTCCATAATTTATTAAAGAGCTTGTTTTTCTTACAAAAAATTATGCAAACGACCCGATATTATTGACAAAAAGGGTTTTATTAGAAAAATTGCTTAAACTCATCCCCTGGAGCGCAGCAAATTGACCATCCAGCTAAAGAGTTAAAGAGTAATTGTTTGGGAAGCCATAAATAATGAAGTTGGTACTTAAACCAACACAGTAGACTATAGTTAATAAACCCAACGCTATGCTCAAGTTAAGACGGGGACTTAGGTATTTTACCGAAGCAACTAGTAAAAAACAAGTCCGTACTATAACGGGCGTAGCCTGTAATACCTTAAAAGGTATATTGCTAGCTTATTATCACTATTCATATCATTAAAGGATATCGCACTAAACTGCGACTATGAGTTAGAGCAATTATTTGCAGAACCTCCACCTGTCGAAAACGACGATCTTTTTTTCATTATTACATAATTTTATTACTATTGAAATACAAAAACATAAAGTTGAAGTGAACAAAGAGTTGCCGATTAACATTTATCATGCCGAAGATTTACAATCTGTATATTAAATGTAAGTTTATATAATATGCTTCCCTGACTTCTTAGTAGCACTTTTAGTCTATACCAAACTAAGAGGTTACAACCTCAAAATTATAGTCCTAATGCACATTAAAAATTTTGATAACTTTAATGTACTATAATAAAATTGTATGCAATGACATTTAACTACGGAATTGATCATTTGACAGTAGATACAGTGATGGGAATCGCCAATGGAACCATAAAAGGCGTAATGAATAAGCAGGCTATTAAAAAGGTAAATGCCTGCAGAAAAATGGTGGAGAAGATGGCTAGCTCCAATAAAGCAGTATATGGTATTAATACTGGTTTTGGCCCCATGTGTGATGTACAAATTACACCCGCAGAAACAAATAAACTTCAAGAAAATTTATTAATCTCACATGCAGTAGGTGTAGGTAATGCGATTAGTCCTAGCTTATCTAAAATCATGATGATCTGTAAAGTGCATGCACTGTGTCAGGGTTATTCAGGTATAAGATTAGAAGTGATTGAAAGAATATTATTTTTTATTGACAATGATTTGTTACCTGTGTTGCCAGAACAAGGATCGGTTGGCGCATCGGGCGATCTTGCCCCATTGTCCCATTTATTTTTACCCTTAATTGGTGAAGGAGAATTTTGGGCAGAAGGTGAAATTGTTTCTGCTAAACAAGTTTTATCAAAACATAGCATAGTCCCAATACAATTAGCAGCAAAAGAGGGGTTGGCATTAATCAATGGCACTCAATTTATTTTAGCACATACCATTATAGGCTTAAATAAAATGGACTACTTGCTTGACTTAGCAGACGTTGCAGGAGCCATGAGCATTGAAGGTTATCAAGGAAGCGCTTCGCCTTTTAAAGAAGCCTTACATAAAATTCGTCCATTCAAGGGAAGTATTGAAGTGGCGGCACGCATGCGAATATTATTAGATAATTCTCAAAATTTAGCTTCTCATAAAGATTGCGCGCGAGTACAAGATCCTTATTCCATGCGTTGTATACCACAAGTGCATGGTGCTTCAAGAAATGCTTATTATCACTTAAATGAATTGGCAGAAATAGAAATGAACTCGGTTACAGATAATCCAATCATATTGAGTGATACCGAGGCAATTTCTGGAGGTAATTTTCATGGCCAGCTGTTGGCCATGGCATTGGATTACAGTTCAATTGCTGTTTCGGAGTTAGGCAATATATCAGACAGAAGATCCTATTTGTTGATTGAAGGAAAATTTGGTTTGCCCAGATTATTGACATCAGCTGGCGGGTTAAATTCTGGTTTTATGATTCCTCAATATACTACGGCTGCGCTAGTAAGTGAAAATAAATCATTATGTTTTCCCCCTTCTGCAGATAGCATTCCTACTTCATTAGGTCAGGAAGACCATGTTTCCATGGGAAGTATATCTGGAAGAAAATTCAATCAAATATTATGCAATCTTGAAAAAATATTGGCCATCGAATTATTATATGCGGCGCAAGCCATGGAGTTTAGACGACCTAATACTTTTTCTACCATCATCGAAAAAAATATTAAAATAATTAGAACTAAAGTGGCTAAACTAGAAGAAGACCGTCTCTTGAAAGACGATATCAATGCCATTATATCAATGGTTTCTAATCAAACCATCATTGTTAAATAAAATATTTACATGAATTTTAAAGAACAAATACAAGAAGGTATTCCAACTAAGTTGCCAGCAGCTATGAAGTTCTTTGAAGACATACAAAAACTGCCTTTTTTTTACGAGAACACTCATGAATGTCCCAGAACGGTAAAGAACGTTCCCGAACATTAAATACCGTTCCAGAACCGAATAAACCATTCCGGAACGGTAAACCTCCTTGTTTTAAATGCATAATTATGAGGTTTTGAGGTCTGTTTGAGACAACTGTTCTATTAATTCTTGTTTGGTTCTATTTAGTCCGTTAATAATCTCCCTTTGTCGATTATTTCGAAAGCTTAGGTCATCAATCTTTCGTCTAGACCTAATATATTCACCTTTTAAATCATTTAATGATCTGTACTGCAAGTATACGCATCCACCTAATACAAAAGTTGTGATGAGCAGTCCTGCTAAAGTATTGTTTCGGTCATCTGCTTTGGAAAGTTTGCGGCCTATTGCCATGTAATCATAGTTAGTCATTTTTGATAATTTTATGGGTATTTAATTTTGGGTTAGATATTATTTTGAATCCAAGAAATTCGGCATAAAGAAGGCCAGAGTGATAACCAAAGCTTAGATTCTCATAAAGTTTAACGTTGTAAGCGTTTAAAACCTCAGTAGGCACTTCATTGCCATGATCAGCTAAAATTTTTTCAATTTGTCGCTTGGTCTCTCTTTGTACTGCCGAAAAATCTAGTAGGATGTCATCGTAGGGTTGTGTTTTTAAAGCATGTTTTTGTCTCTTGCAGTCGTGAATAACTCCAAACTCGTCTCTCCATCGAGAGCAGTGTGTTTTTGTAGCTCTATCCTGATC
>JBEDIY010000084.1:0-34332 GCA_041173245.1 Bacteroidota bacterium
CGCGTAGATTTTGTGGGTGGTATTAGAGGGCTTCAAGTACTCGCCGACAGGGTAGATAGTGGTCAATTTGCAGCAGCATTTAGTTTGTATGCTGTAACGATTGATCAGTTATTTGCAATTGCAGATAGTGGAAATGTGATGCCTCCAAAAAGTACTTGGTTTGAGCCTAAATTAAGAGATGGCTTATTAACGCATCTTATTTACGAATAGTTTAAACCTGCTGTTATGCATATAAAACGACTGTTTGATTGCCTCGATCACCAGCTAGCTAATTTTCCTAAAAAGGATATGTTGGCTGCTAAAGAAAAAGGTGTTTGGACCCCTTATAGTACTGCTAATGTTGCTGCTACCGTAAACAAATTAAGTGCGGGACTTTTGTCATTGGGTATTTCTGGAAAAGATTTTACACCAGAAGGGAGTGATAAAATTGCCATCATGAGTGGTAATAGACCCGAGTGGGTATTTACCGATTTAGCTGCGCAGCAAATTGGCGCCATTCTAGTTCCATTGTATCCTACCACCAACCCCATTGAGGTTGAATTTATTTTAAATGACGCGGCTGTACAATACATTTTTGTAAGTAACCTTGAATTATACGAAAAAGTAAAATCTGTTGTATCAAAAGTGCCTTCTATCAAAGGGATTTTTACGTTTGATACCATTGAAGGGGCTACACATTGGAGCGATCTCACCGCAAAAGCTACACCAGCTCTCCTAGATGAGGTTGCACAAATTAAAAATTCAATTCCTGTTACTCAGTTAGCTACTATTATTTATACATCAGGTACAACAGGTGTTCCTAAAGGTGTAATGCTAAGTCACCAAAATATTTATAGCAATGTGATGTTTTCAAAAGAGAGTTTCCCTTTTGAAGACGCCCCTGATTCAAAAGTGCTTAGCTTTTTACCCCTCAACCATATTTTTGAAAAAATGGTTACGTACATTTATTTGTACAGTGGCATTTCTATTTATTACGCCGAAAGCCTTGAAACCATTGGTGATAATTTAAAAGAAATTAAGCCGAATGGATTTACTACGGTTCCGCGCTTACTTGAAAAAGTATTTGAAAAAATAATGGCAAAGGGCGCCGAGCAAAAAGGCATCAAGAAAAAATTATTCTTTTGGGCAGTATCCCTTGGCGAAAAATATGATAATATACAAAGTGGTGGTTTTTGGTACAACCTACAATTAGCGGTTGCCAATAAACTTATTTTTTCGAAGTGGCGTGAAGCACTAGGCGGTAACGTTTCTTTTATTGTTACGGGTGGTGCTGCTTGTCAGGTTAAATTACTCCGCATATTTAATGCGGCTAATATTCCTGTGTTTGAAGGATATGGCCCTACCGAAAATAGTCCGGTGATTAGTGTGAACCGAAAAACAAAAGGCGGTACAAAATTTGGTACCGTAGGACCTGTTATTAATGGCATTCAAGTTAAAATAGAAGCGGATGGTGAAATATGTGTAGCTGGCGAAAGTGTTATGGTCGGTTATTACAAACGTCCTGATTTAACCGCAGATGCTGTGATAAATGGTTGGCTACATACCGGCGATATTGGTGTTTTTGAAAACGATATTTTCTTAAAAATTACCGATCGTAAAAAAGAATTGTTTAAAACCAGTGGTGGTAAATATGTTGCACCGCAACCCATCGAAAACAAATGTAAAGAAAGTCAGTTTATTGAGCAGTTTATGGTGGTTGGAGCCGATCGTAAATTTGTAGGGGCGCTTATTGTACCTTCTTTTGCAACGCTAAAAAGCTGGATGGAAGAAGAGGGCATTACGTATACAACAAACGCCGAAGCAGTAGCACATCCAAAAGTGATAGAACTATTTACCGGTATCATAGCTGAATACAATAACTTTTTTAACCACGTAGAACAGGTAAAAAAGTTTGCTTTACTAGATAAAGAATGGACGGTAGAGTCTGGTGAAATGACGCCTAAATTGAGTCTTAAGCGTAAAGTGGTGATGGAAAATTATAAAGCAGCTATCGAAAGTATTTATGCCGAATAAACCGGCAGGCTTTCAATAGCTGCTCCAATATATTTTTATTCTACGCCTGGTTGTTTTAACTGCCAGTTTGTTTTTTTCTTTTCTACGTCAACCATATTTTTTACATCACGTAGTAATTTTTTAGCGTCATATACAATGCCATCTTTAACGGTGTATTGAACGCCTCCAATTCTTGTAATTTTATTGTCAGGTGTTAAGTGTATGGCTCCTGTTCCGAAGAGTACTTGTAAATTTTTAAGCGGGTTTGCATTTACAATAACGATGTCTGCTAATTTACCCACTTCTACACTACCTAAATCCTTTTCTTGACCCAGCGCTTGTGCACCATATAATGTGGCAGATCTGATTACTTCCAGTGGATGAAATCCAGCTTCACGGAGTAACTCTAATTCTCTAATATAACCAAAGCCATAGGTTTCATAAATAAATCCATTATCAGAACCAGCCGTTACACGGCCACCTCTGTTTTTGTATTCATTTACAAAAGTCATCCACAGTCTGTAATTATTTTTCCATTCTACCTCCTGTTCGGTACCCCAATTCACCCAGTATGAACCATGCGATTGAAATGATGGTTCATAAAATTTCCAAAGTGATGGAAGCGTATAGTTTTCATGCCACTCTGCTCTGCGGGCACGGTGCAAATCACGGTTTGCATCGTAAATATTAAAAGTAGGATCTAAAGTAAAATCTACAGCTAATAAATCACTCATTACTTTATTCCAGTGTGGTGTATACGGAGCAGCAGCTTGTTTCCATAGTTTTCCAGCTTCTTCAAAACGGTGTTCTTCGTTGTTGTAATTATAATCTGCTGGGAAATTTTGAATGGTTTTATCTTCAAATAATGCTTCTGGTAAACCATACCAGTGCTCCATGCTAGTCATACCCGCTTTTGCAGAATTAACAACATTCCATCTTGCTACGTCTACTTGTGCGTGGTGACAGGTAGAACGAAGCCCCAATGCTTTATTTTCTCTGATGGCAGCGTCCATTACTTCTGGTGGTGCACCAAAAAATTTAATACCATCGGCACCATTTTTGGCATTTTCTCTTACCCAGGTTCTGGCTTCTTCTGCATTTGTAATAGGTGTTTTACTTCCTTGCCCAAATGCGGTGTATGCAAATATGCGTGGCGCAGTAATGGTGTTCTCTAAAGATTTTGTTTTATGATCTAACACCCATGAAAGGCCATTTCCCGCCGATGGGTCTCTAATGGTAGTGATACCATGCGCCATCCATAATTTAAAAACATATTCTGCTGGTGTGCCTTGCTCTTTTCCACCAATATGACCATGCATATCAATGAGGCCTGGCATGGCATACATACCTTCGCAATTGATTTCTTTACCACCTTCTTTTAACGCAGGTCTGCGCGCTGCATTGATGGGTAAGCTTGGGCTACCAACGTTTTGAATTTTTATAATTCTATTTTTTTCAATCACAATATCTACCGGACCAAATGGTGGTGCGCCGGTACCATTGATAAGTGTTACACCTCTAATAATTAGTTGCGTGTAAGGGCCATCACCTTCTTTAACAAGTGGCGCTTTTGTAATTTGGGCACCCACTACAAAACAAATTTGTACGAGTAGGATGCTGCTCATTAATTTTTTAAGCATAATTTATTCTTTAATGGATCTAAGGTATTTATCTCTGATGATATCTTGTACTTCTTTTCCTTCTATTTTGCTCTCTAACCAAGAAATTACGTCGAGGTACATGAATGCACGAGAAGCTAGTTTGTCTTTTTCTAGGGCTTTAAGGTTCTCCAACAGTTTTATAAATGCAGGTTTAAGTGCGTTTGGCTGTAACCTAAAGGCGCGTTTTAAGAAACTAAAAATTTCGGATTCAGCAAGACCCAAGTTTTCCATTTTAGCCATAAAACGAGTAACCGATTTTAATAAATGTTCTAAAATTTCAAAGTTTCCAAGTTCGTAATGTGCAATAAGATGCAGCAGTCTGGCATAACACCTTAAATCGGTTCTTAAATCGCCTTTTAAATCAATGACTTTATTTAAGTAGTCGATACTCATACTATAATTGCTAGCGCCAAAATATAAGGATGCAAATTTGTAATAAAATACAAGTACACGGTGTCTGTCTAAATAGAGTTCGTACTCCGTTAATTTTTCTTCTATGGATGGAATACTTGCAATACCTGCTTCAAAAGTGCCTTCCATAAAATGGCGATTAATTTTTGACAGGTTGAGGTATACAAATGTTTGAATTTTATTATTTTGATTTTCTAGTACCGTAGGCGTTTGTGTAAAGGCTTCAAACCTACAAATGGTATCATTAAATTTATGGTAATTGCGTAAATCAAAGTGGGCACTCATTAAATTGTGCATCCCTTTGATATAATGCGCCGTTTCAATTTCAATCATTTTTGGTTCTGTCTCAAATAAATCTACCCATTTTTGACAGTACCTATAATAGAGTAAAAAGTCTTGTAAAATAAAGGCATACCAGCAGTAGCACTGGTATTTGTATAGCTTTTCATAAAAGCCTTCACAATCTTTAGCCGCATCCATTAATGCTGGATCGAATAAAATATCTATGGCAGCTTTGTCATTTTCATTTCGGGCGTGCCCGTTTTTTATGTACCAACTATAAAGTTGCAGCGAGATATTTGATAATTTTCCAATGCTAACCAATTTTAAATTTACATCTTCAACTTCGGTGGTTAATAAATCGGCTCTATCCTGCATACTTCTGGTTATATGCAGGGCTTCAATTTTCTCTTCTAAAAAAAGTACTTGTAATATGTAGGTTACTTGGTTGTTAGCTTTCGCAAGCTCTTTTACTTTATCTAATATTTTAAGGCTTTGTAAATAGAGACCCTTGTTATAAAGCACACGTGCAAAATCTAACTGCTCGTGCAATTGTAAATCTATGTTGCTGTCTTTTTTAAGATCCCGTAAGCTGGCAAGCACTTCTTGGTATAGCCTGGCTTTTAAGTTGGAAAGCTGGCTTTTTTGGATGAAATCGTTTTTTTGCAGAAGGACCTCTTCGTCGTAATGGGTCATTTTTTCGAGGGCATCAAAGAGTTGTACCACTTTAAGGTCACCAGTAACCGCATCGGTTTTCATAAACAGCTTAAAATGACGCTTTTCGGCGCGTTCTAACGACTGTATCAGCTGAAATAAGGTATCAGTACTTCTGTTGGGCATGGTAATTCAGTGTCTATTAAGTAATTGAATATCAATTACTTAATATCTTTTATGGCTTGTTATACAGTGTAAAATAAGCCCAATTTTGCACTTTTTGGCCATTTAAGTAATGGTAAATTCGGAAAAGACTTTTCATGGCTGAACAAGTACACATATTTGATACAACCCTTCGAGACGGCGAGCAAGTGCCTGGTTGTAAGCTAAATACCAAAGAAAAAGTGGGCTTAGCCCTTCAACTAGAAGCCCTTGGGGTTGATATAATCGAAGCAGGTTTTCCAATTTCTAGCCCCGGCGATTTTGAGTCGGTTTCTGAAATTGCAAAGCTGGTAAAAAATGCAACCGTTTGTGGTTTAACCCGTGCGGTTCAAAAAGATATTGAAGTGGCGGGCGAAGCCTTAAAATATGCGAAGCGTTCTCGTATCCACACCGGTATTGGCACTTCAGATTTTCATATCAAAGCCAAGTTTAATGCCACCCGCGAAGAAATTATTGAAAGAGCCATCCAGGCTGTTAAGTGGGCCCGGAATTTTACAGATGATGTAGAATTTTTTGCAGAAGACGCGGGCCGCACCGACAATGAATATTTAGCGCGTGTAGTAGAAGCTGTTATTACAGCAGGCGCAACGGTGGTAAATATTCCGGACACAACGGGCTATTGCTTACCGCATCAGTACGGCGAAAAAATGGCGTTCTTAAAAAATAATGTTTCAAATATTGACAAAGCGATTTTGTCTTGTCATTGTCACAACGATTTAGGACTTGCTACGGCTAACTCAATTGCAGGTGTTATTGGTGGTGCTAGACAAATTGAGTGTACCATCAATGGACTTGGTGAACGTGCTGGTAATACAGCACTTGAAGAGGTAGTGATGATTTTAAAACAGCATGCTGCTTTAGGTTTTTATACAAACGTTAACGCTACGATGCTCAATCCAATGAGTAGAGAAGTTTCGGATATTATGCGCATGGCGGTTCAACCTAATAAAGCCATTGTGGGTGCCAATGCATTTTCACATTCGTCGGGGATTCACCAAGATGGATTTTTAAAGAGTGCCGAGACCTATGAAATTATTAATCCAGAAGCCGTTGGTGCCGAAGGAAGTAAAATTGTATTGACAGCAAGAAGTGGTAGAAGTGCACTTGCATACCGCTTTCAAAAATTAGGATATCAATTTGACAGAAACGATATCGATATTTTATATCCTTCTTTTTTACAAGTAGCAGATACTAAAAAAGAAGTGATGGAAGAGGATTTACAAGCATTAGCACTTGCACATGCAGCAGTGCTTGTACATTAATTGAAGTAAAGAGACGCGTTATGGGAAAAACACTATTTGAAAAAATTTGGGACACACATATTGTACAGGAAGTAACAGAGGGACCTTCGGTACTTTATATTGACAAACATTTTATTCATGAAGTAACAAGTCCGCAAGCCTTTAAGGGGATTGAGGACCGGGGTATTTCTATTTTTAGGCCAGATCATATTGTAGCTACTGCAGATCATAACGTACCTACACAAAATCAGCACTTGCCTATTACCGATGCCCTGTCTCGGTTTCAGGTGGATACCCTTATTGACAATTGTAAAAACCACGGTATTGAATTGTACGGCCTAGGGCACGAGCACCAAGGTATCGTGCACGTCATTGGTCCCGAACTTGGCATTACCCAGCCCGGCATGACCATTGTGTGTGGGGATAGTCATACGTCTACGCATGGTGCATTTGGAACCATTGCATTTGGTATAGGTACTTCCGAAGTTGAAATGGTTTTTGCATCACAATGTTTGTTGCAAACAAAACCAAAACTCATGCGCATTAATATTGAAGGTGCGCTTGGCAAAGGAGTGGTTTCAAAAGATATTATTTTATACATTATTGCAAAAATTAGTGCAAGTGGCGCCACCGGTTATTTTGTAGAATATGCAGGGTCTGCTGTTCGTGCATTATCTATGGAAGCGCGTATGACCATTTGTAATATGAGTATTGAAATGGGTGCAAGGGGTGGTCTTATTGCACCTGATCAAAGTACGTTTGATTACCTACAGGGTAAAACCTTTGCACCTACTGCTGCAGCATGGGATACGGCGCTTAATTACTGGCAAACTTTATCTTCAGACGCAGATGCTGTATTTGATCTAGAACTTAATATTGATGCCTCAGATATTGAACCTATGATTACCTACGGTACCAATCCAGGACTAGGTATTGGCATTACAAAAAATGTGCCTACCCCTGCAAACATGCAAGATGAGGGTGAGCAAAAAAATTTGGAAAAAGCACTTCGATATATGGGGCTTACTGCTGGTCAATCATTGATGGGTATGCCGGTGCAGCATGTTTTTATTGGTAGTTGTACCAATTCACGTATTGAAGATTTACGACTAGTGGCTGCACTTGTAAAAGGGAAAACAAAAAATCCGGATGTACAAGTAATGATTGTGCCAGGTTCTCAAAAAGTGGCCAAGCAAGTGGTACAAGAAGGACTTGATCTTATTTTTAAAGAAGCAGGTTTTGAAATTAGACAAGCCGGATGTAGTGCATGTTTAGGGATGAATGAAGACAAAATACCTGCAGGCGAATATTGTGTGAGCACCAGTAATCGAAATTTTGAAGGTAGACAAGGTGCGGGTGCCCGTACTTTATTAGCAAGTCCGTTAACCGCAGCAGCAGCAGCATTAACGGGTGTGGTAACCGATGTAAGAACTTTATTATAAAAAAAATGAACAAGATTAATAAAATACATAGCCGCTTTGTTCCCTTACAAGAAGAAAACGTTGATACGGATCAAATTATTCCTGCTCGTTTTTTGAAGGCAACAACGCGTGATGGATTTGGTAAAAACTTATTTAGAGATTGGCGTTATGCGAACGATAATGAATTAGAACCTAAGCCGAGTTTTATTTTAAACGATGCATCCTATAACGGACAGATACTTGTAGCTGGAAAAAACTTTGGTTGCGGTTCATCACGTGAGCACGCAGCTTGGGCCATTAAAGATTATGGATTTACGGTTGTCGTATCTAGTTTTTTTGCAGATATTTTTAAAAACAATGCGCTTAATAACGGTCTATTGCCTATCACCGTTTCCGAATCTTTTTTAGCAACCATTTTTGGATTGGATAAAGAGGCTACGCTTTCGGTTTGTTTGGAAGACCAAACAATTGCCATTGATGCAACCGGCGCCAAAGAAAAATTTGACATCAATGCCTATAAAAAAACCTGCCTTTTAAATGGATACGATGACATCGATTATTTATTAAGCAATAAAGCTGCTATTGAGAATTTTGAAAAAAACAGAAATTAATTAATAGAAACCGTGTGTTATGAATAAAAAAATTGCTGTTATACCCGGAGATGGTATTGGACCTGAAGTAACTGCGCAAAGCATTAAAGTGCTGAATGCCATTGGTCAAAGATTTGGTCATGTGTTTACATATGAATATGCCCTAATGGGTGCAGATGCAATTGATAAAACAGGAAATCCATTACCAGATGAAACCGTAACTACCTGTTTGGCTGCAGATGCGGTGCTGTTTGGCGCCATTGGTCATCCTAAATATGACAATGATCCTTCCGCAAAAGTGCGACCGGAGCAAGGCTTATTAAAACTTCGAAAAGATTTACAACTCTTTGCAAACATCAGACCTATTGATACCTACAAAGCGCTTAGTCATATGTCGCCTTTAAAAGCAAAGCAATTAGAAGGTATTGATTTTGTCATCTTTAGAGAATTAACAGGGGGTATTTATTTTGGAAAAAAAGAACTTGCCGCCGATGGACAATCTGCGAGTGATTTATGTACTTATTCGGTAGCTGAAATAGAAAGAATTGCACACCTCGCATTTAAGTACGCGCAAAATAGAAGAAAAAAATTAACCCTTGTAGATAAAGCCAATGTATTAGAAACTTCTAGGCTTTGGCGTAAAGTAGTGCAGGGTATGAGTGCAACTTATCCAGATGTTACCGTCGATTATATGTTTGTAGACAATGCTGCGATGCAAATTATTTTGTATCCCGCACAGTTTGATGTGATATTAACCGAAAATTTATTTGGTGATATTATTTCTGATGAAGCAAGTGTATTGAGTGGATCACTTGGCCTTCTACCTTCTGCATCTGTAGGGAATCAGGTGGCGCTTTTTGAACCCATTCATGGTTCTTATCCGCAAGCAGCAGGCAAAGATATTGCCAACCCACTTGGTTCTATCTTATCGGCAGCCATGTTACTCGATCATTTACAAATGCACGAAGAAGCTGTAGTTGTTAGAAAGGCAGTTGACTGGACGCTTTCTAATGGGTTTGTTTCAAAAGATATTGATCCAATTAATAATTACGCTACAACGGCTATTGGAGAAATTATTAGTGATTTTATTGAGAAAAAAAGAGACACCGAAAAAAATAACAATGATGGTGAAAATAAATCAACCATTATTTAAATAAGCGTAAATAAAAAAGTATGGCTTCCTATTATAACGAAAATACGGTCCTATTTCATAACGGTACATTTGTAAAAGCGGTGGACGCAAAAATAGACTTGTATAGTCAATCTCTGCACTATGGCTATTCTGTGTTTGAAGGCATTCGTTCTTATAAAACAGTATCGGGTGCTACAAAAATATTTAAAGCCACCGAGCATTTTGACCGCTTTAAAGCATCCGCCGAAGCCATTAACCTACCGTATACGTATAACACAGAAGACTTAATTGCGCAAACATATAAACTACTTGATTTAAACAATTTAGGTGACGCATATATAAGGCCTATGGTATACGCGCCGGCTAATATGTCATTTACGCAAAACACCGAATCTTTTATTTTTATTCAGGCATGGGAAATGGGTCCTTTTTTAGGAGACAAAAGAATTCGTGTGATGACTTCTTCTTTTCAACGTCCCAATCCTAAAGGATTTAAAATACATGCAAAAGCAGCAGGTCATTATGTAAACTCTATTATGGCAAGTCAAGAAGCAAAGGCTGCCGGTTATGATGAGGCACTACTTTTAGACATGCACGATCATGTAGCAGAAGCACCTGGAGCCAATGTATTTTTTGAAAAAGATGGCACGCTGTATACACCAAGTTTAGGGAATATTTTACCTGGAATTACACGCGCAACTGTTTTAGAACTATGTGCCACACATGCTATTCCAGTGGTAGAAACTAGTTTTGGCATTGATGCTATAAAAGGAGCCGATGCTGCTTTTTTTTGTGGAACAGCAGCAGAAGTGATAGGACTTGAATCGATAGACGATGTTCCATTCACAAAAAACTGGGATGACACCGCAAGTAAAAAAATACAATTGGGGTATCAAAAATTAATACGTACAAATTAATGAATATGGCAATCGAATTAAATAAGTATAGCAAAACACTAACGCAAGATGCAACGCAACCAGCTGCGCAGGCCATGTATTATGGTATTGGTTTAACAGATTCCGATTTAGCAAAACCACAAGTAGGTATTGCAAGTATGGGATACGACGGTAATACTTGTAACATGCACCTCAACGATTTAGCAGCGATTGTAAAAAAAGGGGTGTGGGAACAGCAAATGGTAGGTCTCATTTTTAATACCATTGGCGTAAGTGATGGAATGAGTAATGGAACACCTGGCATGCGTTATTCATTAGTAAGTAGAGATGTTATTGCTGACTCTATTGAAGCAATTTGTGGTGCACAATATTATGATGGTATCATTGCGATTCCAGGTTGTGATAAAAATATGCCTGGAAGCTTAATTGCTATGGGCCGTTTAAATAGACCTTCTATTATGGTGTATGGTGGCACTATTGCTCCTGGTCATTATAAAGGACAAGATTTAAATATCGTTTCTGCATTTGAAGCACTTGGTCAAAAATTAGCCGGCGAATTAGATGAAGCAGATTTTAAAGGGATTATTCAGCACGCTTGTCCGGGTGCGGGTGCATGTGGTGGTATGTATACAGCTAATACCATGGCATCAGCTATTGAAGCGCTAGGTATGAGTCTTCCCTATTCTTCTTCAAATCCAGCTTTAAGCGCCGAAAAAAAGCAAGAATGTATAGAAGCAGGAAAAGCGATGCTGCATTTATTGGAAAAAGATATTAAGCCGTCAGATATCATGACGCGTAAGGCGTTTGAAAATGCGATTACTATTATTATGGTACTTGGTGGAAGTACCAATGCCGTACTACACATTATCGCGATGGCAAAAAGTGTTGGTGTGGTAGTAACGCAGGACGATTTTCAAACCATTAGCGACCAGGTTCCGGTACTAGCCGATTTTAAACCGAGTGGCAAATATTTGATGCAAGATTTACAACAGTATGGCGGTGTACCAGCTGTGATGAAATATTTATTACAACAAGGTTTGTTGCATGGCGAGTGTTTAACCGTAACTGGAAAAACAATGGCAGAAAATTTAGCGTCTGTTCCTGATTTAGATTTTGATGAACAAAAAATAATCAAACCACTTTTGCATCCTATTAAACCTACAGGACACCTTCAAATTTTATACGGCAATTTAGCAACTGGTGGTTCTGTTGCAAAAATTAGTGGTAAAGAAGGAGAACTCTTTGAAGGGCCGGCACGCGTTTTTGATGGTGAGGAGGAATTAATTGCTGGCATTCATTCGGGACGCATAAAAGCTGGAGATGTAGTGGTGATAAGACAAGTAGGTCCTAGGGGTGCACCAGGAATGCCTGAAATGCTAAAACCTACTTCTGCCATTATTGGTGCGGGACTTGGAAAATCGGTAGCACTTATTACGGATGGCCGTTTTAGTGGTGGAACGCACGGATTTGTGGTAGGGCACATAACGCCGGAAGCTTTTGTGGGTGGTTTAATTGCACTCGTCGAAGACAATGATGTTATTGAATTAAATATTGCCACTAAAAAAATGACATTAAAAGTTGATGATGACACCATTGCTGCAAGACGTGCAAAATGGGTAGCACCCAAGCTAAATGTAACCAAGGGTTTGTTGTTTAAATATGCGCAGTGCGTAAAAGACGCTTCGCAGGGTTGTGTAACAGATGAACTTTAAATACTAAAATAATGCAAGCAGAATTAACAAAACCATCTTTAGCTACACCTGAACATCCAATAGAAATATCTGGATCGCAGGCGGTACTCGAAGCATTTATTGCAGAAGGAGTGGATACTATTTTTGGATATCCAGGCGGTGCTATCATGCCCATTTATGATGCACTCTATGATTACCACGACAGGCTCAAGCATATTTTAGTGCGCCACGAGCAAGGAGGTATTCATGCGGGTCAAGGCTATGCGAGAAGCAGTGGCAGAACTGGTGTGGTATTTGCTACATCTGGGCCTGGCGCCACTAATTTAGTAACCGGTTTAGCAGATGCACTCATTGATAGTACCCCACTTGTTTGTATTACAGGACAGGTATATGCGCATTTATTAGGTACCGATGCATTTCAAGAAACAGATATTATAAACATTACAACACCTATTACTAAATGGAATTATCAAGTAACTGACGCCACAGAAATTCCACAAGTATTAGCGAAAGCATTTTTTATTGCGAGCACCGGAAGACCAGGTCCTGTACTTATTGATATTGCAAAAAATGCACAGCTACAAAAATTTAGTTATACGGGCTATACAAAATGTGATCATATCCGAAGTTATAGACCCAAGCCAATTGTGCGAAAGTCTTATATCGAAGAGGCAGCTGCACTTATTAATGAAGCCAAAAAACCATTTGTAATTTTTGGACAAGGTGTTATTTTAGGAAGGGCAGAAGCAGAATTCAAGGCCTTTATAGAAAAAGCAGGACTCCCTGCTGCGTGGACAATACTTGGTTTAAGTGCACTACCAACGGATCATCCACAAAATGTTGGTATGCTTGGTATGCATGGTAATTATGGCCCCAATGTATTAACCAACGAGTGCGATGTATTAATTGCAGTTGGTATGCGCTTTGATGACCGTGTCACTGGTAGGCTTGACAAATATGCAAAACAGGCCAAACTCATTCACCTCGATATTGATCCTGCCGAAATTGATAAGAATGTAAAATCTACAGTACCAGTTTGGGGCGATTGTAAAGAGACACTTCCACTATTAACTGCACTTGTTGAGGAAAAAAAGCACACCGATTGGCTCAATACATTTTATGGTTATACGAAGCAAGAACATGAAATTGTCATTGATCAGGAATTACATCCTGATAGTGGTGAAATAACCATGGGCGAAGTGGTGGAAGCATTGAATGAATTAACAAATGGTAACGCTATCATTGTAACAGATGTTGGACAACATCAAATGGTTGCATGTAGGTATGCAAAATTCAATGAATCAAAAAGTAATATTACTTCTGGTGGTCTTGGTACGATGGGCTTTGCACTTCCCGCAGCTATTGGTGCCAAATTTGGAGCGCTACACCGTGAAGTAGTTGCCATTATTGGAGATGGTGGATTTCAAATGACGCTGCAAGAACTAGGTACTATTATGCAGGCGCAGGTAGCTGTTAAAATGCTCATTTTAAACAATCGTTTTTTGGGCATGGTGCGCCAGTGGCAGCAATTATTTCATGACAAGCGCTATTCTTTTGTAGATATACAAAGTCCTGATTATGTGCAGCTCGTAAAAGCATATGGTATCGAAGGCAATAGTGTAGATGATCGTCAACATTTAAAAGAGGCACTACAACAAATGTTGGATTGTAAGGACTCTTACTTATTAGAAGTAATGGTTGGCAAAGAAGACAATGTATTTCCAATGGTACCACAAGGTTGTAGCGTATCTGAAATTAGGTTAAAATAATAATTATGAAACAGGAATATACCATCACCGTTTACACCGAAAATCAAGTGGGTTTATTAAACAGGATTGCTATTATTTTTTCTCGCCGAAAAATTAATATCGAAAGTTTAAATGTTTCTCCTTCTGAAGCAGAAGGCATTCACCGTTTTACCATTGTAATTAGTGAATTTGAAGAAGTGGTTCGCAAACTGTGTAGGCAAATTGAACGCCAGGTAGAAGTACTCAAAGCCTATTTTAATACAGGTGATGAAATTGTGTGGCAAGAACTTGCACTCTATAAAGTACCCACCGATGAAGTAGCCGAAAAATTACAAGTAGAAAGACTACTCCGCGAATTTGGTGCCCGCGCTGTAGTGATTAGAAAAGACTACACCATTTTTGAAACAACGGGTCACCGTGAAGAGACAGATAAGTTATTGGCTGTATTAGCGCCATATGGCCTCATAGAATTTGTACGAAGCGCCCGTGTTGCTATTATTAAAGCAAGCAACGGGTTTCACGAAAAATTAAAAGAATTTGAAGCAGTAGAACCTGCTTCTGAACTTATAGAAAACGAATTTTTAAACAAACAAGCCGAGGTATTCTCGATGTAAAATTTTAATCAATAAAAACAGCAATCATGGCAAAATTAAATTTTGGAGGTGTTGAAGAAAACGTGGTAACGCGTGACGAATTTCCGCTAGCAAAAGCGCAAGAAGTATTAAAAGATGAAGTAGTAGCAGTTATTGGTTATGGTGTTCAAGGTCCAGGTCAAGCGCTTAATCAAAAAGAAAATGGCGTTAATGTGATCGTAGGTCAGCGAAAAAATTCGAAAAGTTGGGATAAGGCGGTAGCTGATGGATTTGTTCCCGGTCAAACTTTATTTGAAATAGAAGAAGCGCTAGAGCGCGGGACTATTATATGTTATTTATTAAGTGACGCTGCACAAATTGCCATGTGGCCCACTGTAAAAAAACACTTAACGCCAGGTAAAGCACTTTACTTTTCACATGGATTTGGCATTACCTATAAAGAGCAAACAGGTATTATCCCGCCAGCAGATGTAGATGTGTTTTTAGTAGCACCTAAAGGATCTGGAACTTCACTTCGCCGTATGTTTTTACAAGGCCGTGGCTTAAATTCTAGCTATGCAATTTTTCAAGACGCAACCGGAAAAGCATTTGATCGTGTTGTAGCCCTTGGTATTGCCATCGGAAGTGGGTATTTATTTGAAACAGATTTCAAAAAAGAAGTTTTTTCAGATTTAACGGGAGAGCGTGGAACTTTAATGGGTGCTATTCAAGGCATTTTTGCTGCTCAATACGAGGTGCTCCGTAGTAAAGGGCATACCCCTTCAGAAGCATTTAATGAAACCGTAGAGGAATTAACACAATCTTTGATGCCATTAGTAGCAGAGAACGGAATGGACTGGATGTATGCCAACTGTTCTACTACCGCACAGCGTGGTGCATTAGATTGGTGGAAAAAGTTTAGAGATGCGACAAAGCCTGTATTTACTGAACTCTATGATAGTGTAGCTGCTGGTAAAGAAGCTGCTAAATCCATTGAAAGCAATAGTAAACCAGATTACCGCGAAAAATTAGAAATTGAATTAGCCGAACTACGAGATAGTGAATTATGGCAAGCTGGTAAAACGGTAAGAAGTTTACGTCCAGAGAATCAAAAATAATGAACGCGCTCATGCACGATACAAATGTTTTTCAATTGGATTTTTCTGGCGCTTATGCGCGTTTAAAAGATATTGTAAAAAAAACCCCGCTTACGTACAATCATAATTTATCACGTAAGTATGGTTGTGACGTGTATTTTAAAAGAGAGGACTTACAAATTGTTCGCTCTTATAAATTAAGAGGCGCTTATAATATGATGAGCCTTTTGCCAGCCAACCAACTTGCTAAAGGGGTTGTATGTGCAAGTGCTGGAAACCACGCCCAAGGATTTGCATATAGCTGTAAAAAGCTAAATGTACAGGGCGTGGTTTTTATGCCCATCATTACGCCCAATCAAAAAGTGAGTCAAACAAAAATGTTTGGCGAAGGCTTTGTGGAAGTTAAATTGGTGGGTGATACATTTGATGATTGTGCAGTAGCTGCAAAAAAATATACCGATGAATATGGACTAACTTTTATTCCACCTTTTGATAATATCAGAATTATTGAAGGCCAGTCTACGGTTGGTATTGAAATTTTAGAAGAACAGCAAAACATCGATTTTATTTTTTTGCCAGTTGGCGGCGGTGGCTTAAGTGCTGGCGTTGGAGCGTATTTTAAAACCTATGCACCCGCTACTAAAATTATTGGCGTTGAGCCAGAAGGCGCTCCTTCTATGCTTACCGCTATCAAAGCTGGGCAGCCAGTAAAACTTGATAACATTGATAGTTTTGTTGATGGAGCTGCCGTTAAGCGTGTGGGTGATGTAACATTTGAAATTTGCAAGCAGGTCATTGATGACATGCACCTAGTGCCAGAAGGAAAAATTTGTTCTACTATTTTAAAATTATACAACGAAGAAGCCATTGTGGTAGAACCAGCTGGTGCCATTTCTGTTGCGGCCCTTGATGATTATGCCGATCAAATAAAAGGAAAAAAAATTGTGTGTATTGTGAGTGGAAGTAATAATGACATTGAGCGTATGCAAGAAATTAAAGAGCGCTCTTTACAGTTCGAAGGCCTCAAACATTATTTCTTAATTCGCTTTGCACAAAGGCCAGGCGCTTTAAAAGAATTTGTGAACCAAGTACTCGGACCCACAGATAATATTACTCGCTTTGAGTATATGCAAAAAAATAAAAAAGATAGTGCACCTGCGCTCGTAGTGATAGAAGTACAATCGCATGAAAACTATCAAGTGCTCATTGATAATATGAAACTATATAACATCAATTATACAGCACTCAATAAAAACGATAACGTATTTGCTTACCTCGTTTAATTGTTCACAGTTATTTCACTCATAAAAAACCAACCTGGTGTACCTTTTCCTTGGTGCCAACTAGGTAGCTTTTTAATGGGTTGTCCTGTTATTTTCAAATATCTAAATGATGCAGTCGGATATTTTAACTCTAGCATTTGAGCAAAGGTTGCATCATTCATGGTAGGCATCTCAGGTTTAATATTTGCTAATGGCTTCCAAGTTTTATTGTCATTGCTTCCCCATGCGATAAGAGATACTGGTGGTAATATATAAGATGTAGTAGCGCGAAGGATATTCACCATAATCCTGCTAGTTTGAACACTACTTCCCATATCAAGCACTACCGTTGCTTCATTGTTTTGATAACCGAGCCATTTACTAGAAAAATCGGTGTAGTCTGCTAAATCCAAATCTGTTAAAACAGTAGCCGCATTCATATTGTATTTGGCATCAGGCGGTGTGGTTAATGTATAGCCTGCTATAGGAAAACCTGCTTTCATATAAAAATTTCTTACCGTAGCACTTCCTTTCCATCCTGCTTTAAATGCACGTACACTTAAGGTTGTGGTGTTGTCAAGCACAATTGGTTTTTTGTATTCAAGACTTGTGCTACTATCAGGATCTGTGCCATCAAGTGTATATCTGATGGTAACATCTTTGATCACATGCTTAATTAGGATAGGTTGATTTTCTTTAAAATAGCCACTTGGTAATGAAATAACCGGATCATTAAGTGTAATGATAAGTGTATCAGCACCATCAAAGCCGTAGTCTATTTTTATTTGTGCATACTGCTTACTTATAGCCTTAATATCAGAAGGTTTTATTTTGGTATCCCAAACAAAAATCTCTGTAATATTTTTATTGCCGAGTAGTGTTTTTAACCCTTGCATGGTTATGGCTGTACCTGCTACAGAAACAGCCTTTATTTTTTTCATGGAAGCAATTTCTGCTAAACTCTTATCTGTAATATTTGAATAGTTTACATTTAATCTTTTTAGATTAGGTAGTTTACTTATCCATGAAACATCTGCATCAGATACAGGCATTTTTGCAGCATACAAGTGAACAATTTGTTCTTTGATAGGATCTAGTTCTGTGAGATTGCTAGAATTATACTGCGTTTGACCATAAAATGAAACAGCAAGTGCTGGGGACTTTTCACCCAACTGCTTAATCACTCTATAATTTGATTTAAGTTTTTCTATGGTTGCTTCACTGGCGGCATTAAAGTCATATTTTTCTTCTTTTGCTAAATACGGCTTGATATATTCTTCTGCCAATATCCGAAGTGTATCCGCGCTATTAATACTTGTTATTTTTGTATCAAATGGTGCTCCTTTTTGAATCCATGCTTCTAATATGGCAAGCTCTGCAGTGGTTAATTGTGGCTTGTCTGATGGTGGCATATGTTTTTTATCAGAGAGCGGTAAATGTGCTCTAGTGATAACTAAACTTTTAAGTAGATCACCTGCTACTACCGCTTTTCCAGATTTTCCGCCAGTCATGATACCTACCGAATCGCTAAGGGATAATCCACCTTTTTTGTTGCTATTGTTATGGCAAGTGCTACATTTTTCTTTAAAAATGGTGGCTACTACATTTGGGTAAATGCGTGCTTCTGCTAACGTTAATGTGCTTGTCTCGTTTTTATAAAGCGGCGCCGTTAAAAATCCTTCGCCATGGGTTAGGGTAGCACCAAAATGGCCTGTTGTTATGGTTAAAAAAAACAGTAGGACACCACTTGAAATAGAAAGTTTTTTATTGGATTGAATAAAGCTAGCATAACTATACAGTATCCATGCTAGTATAGCTACTGCAGTACCTGACCATTTGTGCCATTGCAAAGTATCGCCACTAGTACCTTCTTCTGTGGCTAGTAAAATGCCCATGATAGCCGTAAAGATGGCTGTTAGTGCACCAAAAAGTCTGACATAGCTAAAGATAGTATTGGTAGAGGTACTACTTGGAATAAAATAGGAAACAATAGAAATGAGTAGTAGCGTGATCGGTAAGTGGAGTAGAAGCGGATGCATTCTGCCCGCTACTTGAAGCCATACTGGTATTTGAAGTTTATCATCAAATACAAATAAAATACCTAATAAAAACAGTCCTGCAAACGCAAGCGAACTTGCTACTTTCTCAATCCATTTCATAGTTCACTATGCTTGTGTTAATTTATACGGATACACTTTTCCAGAAGCCCACTGCGCCACATAAAGGCTACCTTCATCATCTACACAAACATCATGTGGATGTGCAAATATTTTTTCGATTTGTTGAAGGGTGTTTAATTTTCCGTTCGTATAAATAGGTTCTGAACCTCCAATGTTAGATACCACTTTGTTTTCTTTATTTAAAATAGTAACAAAGCCGCTTGCTTCTACGCCCATGTTTGGTGAACGTAAAACGGCAGCATATAAATAGTCGCCACTTATAACGGGTCTACACACGCCAGCGCCTGGTACATGAATTACTTCTAATAATTTTCCATCCAAAGAAAACCTTTTAAAGCAAGCTCTGTTTCGATCCGTTACAATAAGAGTAGGTGTTGCATTTCTATAATCGATACAAATACCGTGCGCGTTGTCAAGGTATTGTTCTCCTTCGCCTCTGCCGCCAAATGCGTTTTTTAATTTTCCATTGGCATCATAGTGTAAAATATATTGCGCACCATAACCATCTGCAATATAAAATTCACCATTATCTAAAACAGCGGTTTCTGTTGGTACAAATTTATCTTTGCTCGCATAAGGACCAACCTCTGCTGGTGGATCAATGGTAAATAAAATTTTACCGTCCATGGTTGTTTTGTATACCTGGTGTCTATTGGTATCTGTAATAAATAAAAAATCTTCTTTACCCGTTTTTTGAATCGATAAGCCATGTGCTCCCGGAAACTCGGTACCCCAACTTCCTTTTAGCTTGCCTGATTTATTGTAAATAATGATATTGTTTTTTGTTTCGTTGGTAAGTAGTATGATATGCCCTTTACTGTCCTGCACCATTTCATGACAATCATTTACAGGTGTTTTATCGGTGTTTAGGGTTCCCCATTTGGTATCCAAAAAATATTTTTTATCGTTATGGCCGTAAACGGGTCCTTTTGGTTTTGCCAATAAATCTTTAGTGATAAAAAAACTAGCGCCTGCTAAAGCAGAAGTTTGAATAAATTTTTTGCGGTTCATAGGTTTTATTTTAAGCGATAATATTATTGACAACGTTTCCGTATAAGTCTGTTAAACGGTATCTTCTTCCTTGGAATTTATAAGTTAATTGTTCATGCTCGAGCCCTAATAGGTTTAAAACAGTAGCTTGAAAATCATGCACGTGAACAGGGTCTTTGATAATATTATATCCAAAGTCGTCGGTTTCTCCATGCACAATACCAGGTTTTACACCGCCTCCTGCCATCCAAATACTAAAGCAGCGCGGGTGATGGTCACGTCCATAATTATCAACGGTCATTGGGCCTTGGCAGAAATTGGTTCTTCCAAATTCACCACCCCATATAACAAGTGTTTCGTCGAGTAAGCCTCTTTGTTTTAAATCTTTAATAAGCGCTGCCGATGGTTGGTCTACATCTTTAGCTTGTCCACGCATTTCATTGGGTAGATTACCATGCTGATCCCAACCTTGGTGATAGAGTTGAATAAATCGAACACCACTTTCTGATAATTTACGCGCTAGTAAACAGTTGGCTGCGTATGTACCAGGCACTAAGCAATCTGGCCCATACATTTTAATAACGCTATCAGATTCTTTAGAAGTATCTATAATTTCAGGTACTGCTGTTTGCATGCGGAAGGCCATTTCATATTGCTGAATTTTTGCAGCAATTTCTGGATCACCAAATTGTTCGTACTCTAAATTATTTAGTGTTGCTATTTTATCAAGCATTTTTCGGCGTGCATTTCTGTCCATGCCTACCTGATCTTGTAAATATAAAATAGGATTATCGCCACTGCTAAATTGAACACCTTGGTGCACCGAATCTAAAAATCCGTTGGTCCACAATTTAGAATAAACGCCCTGTCCATTTCCTTTACCTCTAGATAAGAGTACGCAAAACGCTGGAAGGTTATTATTTTCGGTACCAAGTCCATAACTCACCCAAGAGCCCATACTAGGCCTGTTACCTTGTTGTGCGCCTGATTGAAAAAAGGTAAGTGCAGGGTCGTGGTTAATGGCTTCTGTGTGCATCGATTTAATAATACATAAATCGTCAACTACTGATGCCATATGCGGAAATAAGTCGCTCACATAAGCGCCTGATTTTCCATATTGTTTGAAGTCGTAGTAAGACCCAATGAGTGGGAACTTACTTTGACCAGCTGTCATGCCTGTTAAGCGCTGACCGTTTCTAATAGACTCTGGTAAATCTTCGCCCATTCTTTCGCGAAGCATAGGTTTGTAATCAAATGTTTCAAGTTGAGATGGTGCTCCATTTTGAAACAAATAAATTACACGTTTTGCTTTTGGTGCAATGTGAGGCACTGCTTTCATGATGGCATCTTCTGCACTTTCCTTTCCACCAAATAAATCTGGAATCAGGAGTGAGCCAAGGGCTGCACTACCTAATCCAAGGCTCATTCTAGAAATAAATTTTCTTCGATTTGCGTTAAGGCCGTGTTCGAGTAATTCTTTTTCCATGGTTTATGTTTTTGTGATCGCTTCTTGCATGTTATAAATAACCTGAATGGTTTCCATAGCAGCAGCGAGATCAACGATTTGTTTTGTTCTTGGTTTATAGGTGCCTGGCTCAACGAGTGTAGCCGCTTTTTTTTGATCCTTTGCTAATTCTTTTTTTGTTTCTTCATAAAAAGCAACAAGCGTTTCAATTTCTTTACTACTTGCTTGTCTACACAAAATGGATCTAAAAGCTTTTTCGATTAATTTATTGGCTTCAGGTTGTTGTTGCAATAATTTATCGGCAAGTGCTTTTGATGCTTCCAGTACGGTTGGATCATTTAGCATGATAAGTGCCTGCAGTGGTGTGTTGGTGCGGTACCTTGTTACTTGACACTCGTCTCTATTGCTTCCGTCAAACATCATCATAGATGGTGGTGGTACGGTACGTTTTATAAAGGTGTACATTCCTCTTCTATAAAGTGCTTGCCCGGTATCTTGCATGTACTTATTTAATATCCCTCTACCAGAAGTAGCAAGCTCCCATAAGCCTGGCGGCTGGTATGGTTTTACACTCGGCCCACCAATTGTTTTATTTAGTAATCCACTGCTAGATAATAGCATGTCTCTTACAAGTTCTGCAGAATAACGAACCCTTGGTGCATAAGACCAATATGTGTTTAGAGGATCTACTCTTTGTTTTTTGTCAGAAATTTCACTTGATTGCTGGTAGGTTGCCGACATCAATATTTTTTTGACAAGCCTTTTCATATCCCATCCGTTATCTCTAAAATCTACGGCTAACCAATCTAGTAATGCAGGATGCGATGGAAGGTTTCCTTGCATACCAAAGTCTGCTGCAGATTTTACAAGGCCTTTACCAAAAAATTCTTGCCACATTCTATTTACAAAAACACGTGCTGTTAAGCTATTTTTTTTTTCAAATAACCACTTTGCTAATCCAAGTCTATTTTTTGGAAGTGAAGGATCGAATTGTAAAACAGCAGCCGGTGTACCAGCTTCTACCTCAACTGTTTTTGCTGCATAGCTACCTCTATCTAAAATATAGGTTTTACGCAGGGTATCTAAATCACCCATCACAGACACTTCAAGTTTATTGGTATCTACTTTATTGATGAATTTTAAAATCCCTTTGACGTCTTCGTTGGTGATGTCCATGCGTGGATTTTTAGCATAGGTAACAGGTCCGCCAACAGTAGATTCTAAGCCAACTTCATTAACGTTATTAAAAAATGCAAAGAGTTGATAGTAATCTTTTTGTGAAATGGGATCGTATTTGTGGTCGTGACACTTTGCACATTCGACAGTGAGCGCAAGAACGGAGCGTCCTAATGTATTGGTTCTATCTGATGCATATTCGATTCGGTATTCTTCATCTATCACACCACCTTCTTCTGTGATTTTATGATTTCTATTAAAGCCCGTTGCTAAAATTTGTTCTTTGGTCGCACCAGGAATTAAATCACCGGCTAATTGCCAGGTTATAAATTCGTCGTAGGATAAATTTTTATTGAATGCATGAATCACCCAATCTCTCCAAGGCCACTGGCTTCTATAATTATCGTCTTGATAACCATGACTGTCTGCATAGCGGGCAATATCTAACCAGCTGATTGCCATTTTTTCACCATACTGTGGCATGGCTAATAAACGGTCTACTAATTTTTCGTAAGCGTTATCGCTATTATCATTTACAAAAGCTTTTGTTTCGGCTTCGGTAGGTAATACACCCACTACATCCATGTATACACGTTTTACAAGGCGCTCTTTTTCTGCAACTTCGTTGGGTGTTAAACCTTTTTCTTCCATTTTATTTAAGATAAAATAGTCGATTTCATTTTTAGGCCAACTTTCGTCATCAACTTTTGGAAGTGCTTGTTTTTGTGGAATCGAAAAAGCCCAGTGCTTTTCATATTTAGCCCCTTGCTCAATCCATTTTTTTATGATGGCTACTTCATTGTCTGTAAGCCTCGGTAATTTACTGGATGCCACAGGCATCACAAGACTAGAATCTGTTGTTGTTATTCTTTGAAAAACTTCTGATAGTTCTGGTTTGCCTGGAACAATGCCTCGTTTGGTTGGGTGATCTTGTAAAGCTTTGTAGGCTTCACTTTCAATATCAAGGCGTAAACCAGCTTCCCTTTTTTTAGGATCTGGCCCATGGCAACTGAAGCATTTATCAGACAAAATAGGTCTTACATCATAGTTATAGCTTACAACATCTGGCACTTTTATTTCGTCCACCGCAGCGGTTCTAAAAGAAAAGTAAGCTAACACACCAACAACAAGGCAAACGCCTGTTAGGATGAAGAGTCGTTTATTAATCATAAGTAGCAGGTTGATGATGGCAAATCAGTACCTTAAATATACTTCTTTATAGGCCCATTTTTCTAGTAATATGTGGGGTTGATAAAAAAGTGGTCAAAACGGCTAAATAAGAGCAGTTTTAATAATAAATGTAAATAAAATATAATTCATAAAACATTAATAAATAATATTTTAAAAATAATCAATCGTATATTTTGCGTTAATATTGATGTGTAAAATGGCTTTTCTGTTGAAGCGGTATCCGCAATTTTGATTTATTTTTAAGCAGAAAGAAACAGTTATGCCATCAAAACAGCTTTTTCAGCAAAAAACGAGTGCTTTAATTGGCCTACTGTTACTGTTTGGCACTTATTTGGATGCTCAAACGGTTCTTTCTTCTTCCCTTCATTCCGAAAAAATGTACAAAGCCAGAATGGCAAAGCGGCCCATTAAGGTGGATGGAAAATTAAATGAACATGATTGGAAACAAGCGGTATTGATTTCAGATTTTGAAGACATTGAAGGTGCTAGTAAACCCAAGCCATCTTTTAGTACTACTGTTAAAATGATGTGGGATAGCCAGTATTTATATATTGGCGCTGTTTTGGAAGAACCGCATTTGTGGGGGACTTTAAAAAAACACGACGACATTATTTATCGCGATCATGATTTTGAAGTTTTTATTGATCCCATGGGTGATGGCGAACAATATTTTGAAATTGAAATAAATGTGCTCGGAACCATCATGGATTTATTTATGAATAAGCCGTATAAAAAAGGAGGAACCTTTGATATGGAGTGGAACACTACGGGTATTCAATCTAAAGTTATTGCGAATGGAACCATCAATAATAATTCTGATATTGATAGTAGTTGGACCGTTGAAATGGCCATTCCATTTACAGCCATTTCAAGAAACAATAGAATAGCGTCACCGTCTACTACAAATCCTTGGCGTATCAATTTTTCACGCGTGCAATGGACGCTAGAGCCTGATGGAAAATCGTACCGGAAAAAATTGAATCAAAATAATAAGCCTATTTCGGAACACAATTGGGTATGGAATCCAACTGGCGTTATTGATATGCACGTGCCGGTAAAATGGGGCTATTTACTTTTTAAAAACTAAATGTATTGTATGTCAAATAATCGTAGACAATTTTTAAAAAATAGTATTGTAACCGCTGCTGCTGCTAGCTTTGCAGCTTTACCTGCTATCGCTAATATGCCGGTAAGCACGGATGTAAAAAAGCAAAAAAATAAACATTGGATTTGGATTAATCCTGATAAAAAAGATGAAGTTGCTGTACTTAAAAAAAGATATAAAGCATATTATGATGCGGGTATCAGAGGACTTTTATTTGAAGCAGATAGCGAAAAACATTTTACCGAAGCAAAAAATGCAGGACTAGAAGCGCACCGCTGGAATTGGACGATGAATAGGGGTGATGTATTAAAACAACATCCAGAATGGTCTGCTATTTCTCGTTCTGGTGATTCATGTGCTACTAAGCCACCGTATGTTGGATATTACAAATGGTTATGTCCTTCAAAACCAGAAGTGCAGGATTTTTTAAAAAATGAAGCGGACACTATTTTGTCAAAAAGTTATATTGATGGATTGCATCTCGATTATATTCGTTTTTGTGATGTGGTATTACCACTTAATTTATGGGATACGTATAAATTAGATCAACGAACAGAATTACCTGCCTACGATTTTTGTTATTGCAAAACTTGTAGAGATGCGTATGCCGCAAAAACGGGTAATGATCCCTTATCACTTCGCTATCCAGATGCGCAAGTGTCTTGGCGATTATTTAGATATAACGCTATTACTAATGTCGTGAACGAATTAGCAGTTGTAGCAAATAAGCACCATAAAAAAATTAGCGCTGCTGTTTTTCCAATGCCAGAGCTTGCCCGCCGAATGGTAAGACAAGATTGGACCAATTGGAACTTGGATATGGTTTTCCCAATGATTTATCATGGATTTTACCAAGAGGGTGTGACTTGGATTGGTGACGCCGTTGCAGAAGGGGTAAGGTTCCTAAAAGATGGTGTGCCACTTTATGCAGGTCTATTTTTATCGGACTTTAATAACCAAACAGAGTTAGCCGCTGGCATCAATTATGCCCTAGAAAATAAAGCTGCGGGTATCTGTTTTTTTGGTGGTGTTACAGATGAAGTATTGGCTACCTTAAAACAAGCCAGTTTATAATTATATATCACAATAGTTGTATATATAAGCTGCTTATATTAAATAAAAGTCTGCATCTTTCTACATTTTGTTGTCTTACAAGCTGTATTACAAGTTTCCCGGGGTGTATATTACAGATTTTATACTTATATAGAATTTACTAAATGATAATTTATTGATATTCATCAGGTATCAAAAGGTGATGTTTTGTTATTGCAAATTGAATATCATAAATAACCCTATTTGGTAGGATTTTTTTATATTTAGTTAGTTTCTCGGTCATTTTTTTTGTATGACTTTTTATTCCACTTATGTAATATGGTTAAATCTTTAATTTTCAAAATTTGTTCTTTTGTATTTCTATTAATTCTATTGAGCGCATGTAAAAAAACAGAACCTAAGAGCCTTTTAGAAACACGGAAGAGTTATTTGGTTGGATATGGATCAGTTGGGACTAATTGGAAGTTAATGTCATTTACGTCAGAGTCTATACCCCAAGTACTAACGAATAGTCAGTTGCTTTTCAAAAAGCAATATTTCGAGAATGGAAAATTTAGTGATACAGATGGGGCTATTGGTAATTGGACTATACCTATTGTTGATTCTTTGCATCAAATTTATACTAATTATCCATCTGGTGTTCAGGTGAAACAAAGTTACTTTATTCAGTTTCTAAGCTACGATTCATTGTCTCTTACTTATTTATTAAACGGAAAAAAAGTCAATGCAAGTTTCAAAGCGATTCGTTAGTTTGATCATATTATTTTTTGCTTTTTCGAATTTAAAAGCTCAAATTAATATGCAATATGTTATTGGCGTTATTGGTGATGAAGGATCGAAAGAACAAATTTTTTCAGGAGCCCTTTTGTTTGAAAGTAATCGTTGTTTTTTATTAACTAATGGCGTAACGAATAACTTTTCAACCAAATCACAAGCCTTTAGTTTTAATTGCATTGTTGCACCAGCAATACAACCCCTACATTTGATTGCATACCCGAATCCCTTTAAAGAAAAAGTAGTAATCAAGTCTCGGTCTTTATTTGATTTTAATACATCTGTGATGTATAATTTGTTTTTATATAGCCCTTCCGGTGTGTTACTTAAAACGTATTCAACCTCTATATATGGCCTAAGGTCAGGCTTTGAAATCTCAGCTCAGATGTATGATGCTGGCATTTATTATTTAAAAATACAAGTTGGTAAACAACTAGTAGAAACCTTACAATTAATTAAAATACAATAGCTATATGACACTTAAAAAAATTAGCGTATTTTTTATTCTTTCTTTTCAATTTCTAGCCTACACTTTAAGTGCTCAAACAACTAAAGTACCCGATGGCATACTTTTTCAAGCAATTGCAAAAGATCCCTCAGGGAATCCTGCAAAAGGAAGAACAATCTATATAAAAAATGCAATTCTGCAAACTAGTATAAATGGCCCTGAAGTTTATTTGGAGGCCCATAAAATAGTAGCGTCTCAAGAAGGTGTTTTTACTATTGTAATTGGTAAAGGAAATAAATTGTTGGGTCCAAATTCAATTACTAATTTAGATTGGTCAAGTGGCCCCTACTTTTTAAATATAAAAGCGGCTATTGCACCGTCTATTCCGCTTGCTAATTGGGTTGCAGATGAGCACTATGTTGATATGGGGACTTCTCAATTCTGGACAGTTCCATTTGCTCTTTATGCTGCAAGGGTTGAGGGCTTTGAATTAAAACTAAATATAGCAGATACGTCAGCTATGTTGGCCCCTTATCTAAAAAAAGTGGATACCATCAATCTTTCTAATCGAATAAATTCCAAATTATCAGCCTCAGACACTGCTTCATTATCATCTAGAATTAATGCCAAGTTAAATATCACAGATACTGCATCATTATCTTCTAGAATTAATAGAAGGCTTGTAATAACAGACACGGCTGCTATGTTAATTAATTATGCTAAAAAAAATGCGATTCCTGACACTAACTCATTATCAAATCGAATCAATTCTAAATTATCAGCCTCAGACACTGTTTCATTATCATCTCGAATTAATTTCAAATTAACAGCATCCGATACTGCTTCACTATCAGCCCGAATCAATACCAAATTAAATGTTGCAGATACTGCATCATTATCTTCTAGAATTAATAGAAGGCTTGTAATAACAGATACAGCTGCTATGTTAATTAATTATGCAAAAAAAAATGATATTCCTGATACTGCTTCACTATCAACCCGAATCAATTCTAAACTAACAGCTTCGGATACTGTCTCTTTGTCATCTAGAATTAATAGAAGGCTTGTAATAACAGATACAGCTACTATGTTAATTAATTATGCAAAAAAAAATGATATTCCTGATACTGCATCATTATCAAATCGAATCAATTTTAAATTAACAGCTACGGACACTGCTTCACTATCAAATCGAATCAATTCTAAACTAACAGCTTCGGATACTGCTTCACTATCAACCCGTATCAATTCTAAACTAACAGCTTCGGATACTGTCTCTTTGTCATCTAGAATTAATAGAAGGCTTGTTATAGCAGATACAGCTGCTATGTTAATTAATTATGCTAAAAAATACGATATTCCTGATACTACATCATTATCAAATCGAGTCAATTCTAAACTAACAGCTTCGGATACTGTGTCTTTGTCATCTAGAGTTTTAGCAAAACTTTCAATCGCCGATACTGCAGTAATGCTCAATAATTATGCAAAAAGGGCGGATATCCTAGATACTATCTCTTTATCTAACCGAATTAATAATAAGGAATCTATCAATAATAAAACACTTATTCTAAGTGCAGATCGGAATTCTGATATAAAATATCCATCAGCAAAAGCAGTAAAGCATTATGTAGATTCGCTCATAACCATTAATTCTATTGCTGGAAACAATACGTCTACTTCTTCTGTTTCTGTAGTTGATGCGGACGCAAATACAAAGGGAATTATTCAATTAACCGGCGATCTAGCGGGAACAGCCGTTAGTCCCCGTATTGCTTCTGGGGTAGTTACAAATGATAAAATAGCAAATGGAATAAGTGCTGTAAAAGTTGGGCTTGGCAATGTTACAAATACTAGTGATGCTGATAAACCGGTTAGTATCTTGCAACAGGCAGCACTTGATACAAAATTAGCTATTGCAGATACTGCACTTATGCTTAATAGAAGAATTGGAAGAGATACGATATTCTTATCTCAAAGTATTGAAGCGAAAGAAAATTCAATCAACAAATCACTTGACATCAATACTGATGCAAGCTCTGATGTTAAGTTTCCTTCTGTAAAAGCAGTTAAGACCTATGTCGATTCTTCAATTGTGGCATCTGGAAATGGGGGAGGTAATTCAAATAATTCAAACTCAAATGTAACTGATGCCGATGCTACCAATAAAGGTATATTAAAACTTGCTGGCGATTTATCAGGTACTGCCGCTTTACCTCTAGTTGCTAATGGTGCCATTGTAACTTCAAAAATCGCTAATGGAGCAGTTACTGATTTAAAAATTGCTAATGGAATTAGTGCATCAAAAGTTGGTTTGGGTAATGTAGATAATACAAGTGATATAGATAAGCCTATAAGCACATTAACGCAAGCTGCGCTTGATACTAAGTATTCAAATGCACAGGCACAGGCGTTAATAGGCAATTTAAATAATAAAGTAAATATTTCCGATACGAGTACTATGCTAAGTGCTCGTTTTGCTAGAGATACTTTATTTATTTCAAATAGAATCAATCAAAAAGTTAATCTTGCAGATAGTGGTACCGTATATGCGACGCCATATCAAATTATAGCAAATACCTTCGACTCTACATCTTTAAGTGACCGGATCAATCTAAAATATGATGCTGCTAATGGAGATATTTTATTTAATAGAATTAATACGAAACTCAATGCAGTTGATACTGTTTATTTAAGCAATCGAATTAATTCAAAATTAAATATTGCAGATAGTTCGTACGGTTATGTTACACCTACTCGTTTACTAAATGCGGCTACGGATACCTCTCAATTATCAAATAGAATTGATGAAAAACTGAATACTGCTGATACTGCTCGTATGTTACGAGACTATATGTTAAAAGCAGGCTTAAGTAGTGTTGCAACAACAGGAAATTACCTTGACTTAATTAACAAGCCTGTTTTATCTAATAATAGCGGGGCTGTAACATCTGTAAATTCCCTCATTGGGGATATCGTAATTGATAAATCTAGTTTAGGGTTAGGGAATGTTGATAATACGAGTGATGCCAATAAGCCCATTTCATTTTTGACCAACAATGCTTTAACTGGTAAGATATCTTCAAGTTTAATCAATGCACCTAATGGGGTAGCGGGTCTTGACGCAAATACAAAAATCCCTAGTTCTTTATTACCACCCATTTCCTTTACTGCAATTTCTGTTGTTGCTAATGCTGCAGAAATGCAGACCCTTGGTATGTCTTCTGTTAAGGGAACGGTTTGTGTAAGAACCGATGTGTCAAAGTCATTTATTTTAAACACTGATTTTTCTACTAGTTTATCTGATTGGATAGAACTTTTAACGCCTGGTGCACCTGTTCAAAGTGTGAATGGTAACATTGGAGTTGTTAATTTAAAAACAAATAATATTGGTGAGCTCACTAATTTATATTTTACAGATGCTCGGGCTAGGGCCGCATTAACTGCAAATGCACCGGTTTTGTTTAATCCAACAACAGGTGTTTTTAGTATCGATACAAGTAATAATGTAAATAGTATCGCAACCAAGTGGAATGTATTACAACAAACAGCAGCATCCACTTCAGGCCTTGCTTTAAAAGTCAATATTTCTGATACCGCAAATATGCTCTATCCTTATGCGAAAAATTATCAAGTAGCTAACGGGTTAGCGGCAAAATTAAGTATTGCAGATACATCATACATGCTTAGTCAACGTATAGGAAAAGACACCCTTTCTTTATCAAATCGCCTCAACGCTAAACTTTCAATCACAGACACGGCATTTATGTTAAGCAGCAGAATTGCCCGTGACACAATCTTACTTTCTGAAAGAATTTCTAGTAAAGTTTCAATAGCAGATACTTCTGTAATGCTAAGTTCAAGATTTGCAAGGGATACTGCGGCACTTTCTAATAGAATTAACCTGAAATTAAACATCTCAGACACTGCTTTGATGCTCTCTAAAAGATTTGCAAGAGATACTGCGGCACTTTCTAATAGAATCAATTTAAAATTAAATACTGCTGATACAGCTGCTATGCTCACTAGTTATTTAGCAAGTATACATACAAAAGAAAACTCAGTTAACAAATCCACAGATACGAGCCTTGGCGGACTCTCACCAAGCAATGTTTTATTTCCAACACAGCTCGCTGTTAAAAAATATATCGAAAATAATGCGGCAACAATAAGTTCAAGTAGTACGGGAAATGTGGTGGATGCAACAACTTCTATAAAAGGAAAAATTCAGTTAGCTGGCGATTTAGGTGGAACAGCAGCGAGTCCTCAAGTGCTTTCAATAGGTGGAATACTTAAAGATACATTAGCTGAGGCAATTAACTTGATGAAAGCCTCGACGCCAGATAATATTGTAAACTACATAGTTCGACGAAGTCCAGTTGGAGATTTTTCTGGTAGTACCATAACAGCAAACACATTTAGAGGAAATCTGATTGGAAACGTAACCGGTAATGTAACAGGAAATATAACAGGCAATGTTATTGGTAGCTTATCCGGAAACGCAACCAATGTTTCTGGAATTGTCGCACTTACAAATGGAGGGACAGGGGCAAACTCGGCTACTTCTGCTAAAACAAATTTAGGACTTGGTAATATCGACAATACTTCTGATTTAAATAAACCTGTAAGTACGGCACAGCAAACGGCACTTGATCTGAAAGCAAATCTGGCATCGCCTACTTTTACGGGGCTACCTGTTTTACCAACTGGAACAATAGGAGTTACGCAGTCATTAAACGACAATAGTACTAAATTGGCAACTACTGCTTATGTAGCAAATGCTTTAGCAGATGCATCTGGTTCCATTACCAATTCTGTGGCCGATGCAACTACTACTTCAAAAGGTAAAATATTACTTGGCGGAGATTTAGGCGGTACAGCCTCCGCTCCAGTAGTAATGCTTGTTGGAGGAAAAACAAAAGACAGCATTGCTTCTACAGTAGATGCATTTGCAACAGCAACCAATACTAATTTAGCAAATGCAGTAGTGAAAAGAGATGGTAGTGGTAGCTTCTCTGCAACAAGTATTAGCTCCAATCTAATAGGCAATGTTACAGGTAATTTAACCGGCAATGTTACAGGTAATCTAACAGGAACGGTTACTGGAAACGCTACCAATGTTTCTGGTGTTGTTGCAATTGCGAATGGTGGAACAGGTGCCACTACTTCAATAGATGCAAGAACAAATTTAGGTATCGGTAATATTAATAATACTAGTGATGCTAACAAGCCAGTTAGTACTCCACAACAAGCTGCTTTGGATTTAAAAGCTGATTTAGCATCGCCTACTTTTACAGGGCTACCTGTTTTGCCAACTGGAACAACAGGGGTTACGCAGTCATTAAACGACAATAGTACTAAATTGGCAACTACTGCCTATGTAGCAAATGCTTTAGCAGATGCATCTGGTTCCATTACCAATTCTGTTGCCGATGCAACCACTACTTCAAAAGGTAAAATATTACTTGGCGGAGATTTAGGCGGTACTGCAATAGCTCCACAAGTTTTATCAGTTGGAACGGTTACAAAAGATCAAATTGTTGCTACTACAACACTTGTTAATACAGCTACAAGTTCTGGAACAGCGAGTACACTTGTACTAAGAGATGTAAATGGATCTTTTGCGGGAAACTTATCAGGTAATTCAACCAATGTAACAGGTATAGTTGCTATTGCAAATGGGGGAACCGGAACCAACTCTATTGCTGCAATGAAAACGGCCTATGGACTAAACAATTTAGACAATACCAGTGACATAAATAAGCCAATAAGTAGTTTAACTCAAACGGCATTAAACTTAAAAATTAATAATTCTTTGATTGGCGTTGCTAATGGTGTTGCCAGTTTAGGAGCTGATGGTAAAGTGCCAACTGCTCAATTGCCGTCTTTTTCAATCACTTCTGTAAGTGTTGTCAATAGTAGTGCTAGTATGCTTGCTTTAACAGGATTATCTGTTGGATCAGTAGCTGTGCGAACAGATAATGCAACCAATTTTATTTTAACAGCATTACCAGCAAGTACACTTTCCAACTGGGTTAGCTTCTCGCCAGCTGGCGTTAATGTGCAATCTGTAAATGGTGCAACGGGTGCTGTTGCATTAACGGGTGCTGCAAATAGAATTTCTGTTACGTCTAATGTATTTGATATTGCTTCTACCTATGCAGGTCAAAGTTCAATTACTACACTTGGTACCATTGGAACTGGTGTTTGGAACGGAACAACTATCGCTATTAATAAAGGTGGAACGGGGGGCACGACTGCTAATGATGGATTTAATGCATTAGCCCCAGCGCAATCTGGTCATACTGGAAAATTTTTAACTACCAATGGAACAAATACAAGTTGGGCAAGTATTGGTGCAGCAGGTGGATGGAGCACTACAGGGAATAGTGGAACTGTGGATGGTACAAATTTTTTTGGTACGACGGATGCGCAGCCATTAAATTTTCAAGTAGGTGGACTTGCTTCTGGTCGTCTTGATGTTTCATCGACGATCGGACAAGCTACACTTGGTTACGGTGCAGGCGCTAGCACCGTTCGTAACACGTCTACATTACTTGGAACAAAAAATACGGCACTTGGTTACCAAGCAATTTTTAATACCAATAACGGTAAAGAAAATACGGCACTCGGGTATCAAGCGCTACTTAATAACTTTAATGGATCTAGTTCTACTGCTATTGGTTACCAAGCAATGAGTAACGCTAATAATGTTAACATTACTTCCGACTTTATTACCTACAACACCGCCGTAGGTTATCAAGCAATGCAGGGATCAGCTACGCCTGCTTCCAACACCGCAACCTATAACACCGCTATGGGTTATCAAGCATTAAAAGCTGTTACAACAGGAGGTTTCAATAATGCAATCGGTGTTTTTGCACTTGCATCAAACACCACGGGTAGTAATAATGCGGCACTTGGATACAACGCACTTGTTAGCAACACCACAGGTTATCAAAATACCGGGATCGGTAGCTCCGCACTTGCCAACAACACCACGGGTATAAGAAATACTGCTATTGGATTCAATACACTCTCCTCGATTTCAACAGGTAGCAATAACACTGCTATCGGTTTT
>JBEDIY010000085.1:0-12362 GCA_041173245.1 Bacteroidota bacterium
CTTTTGCATCTGTTGTTGATTCTTTAAAGTCTGTTACCAAAGATTTTATTATGGTGCATCACGATTTTGATAAAGTAAATATTGTAAAGCAGGACAAAAAAATATACAATGAATTACAAGACCGATTACAAGATTTACGCGGTGTAACCATTGTGGTTGTTTCTGCAACAGACTGTATCGGTTCAGATGAATATAACGAAGTATTGTCAAGTAGACGCACACAAAAAATCAAAAAAGACCTTGCTAAATATGGAGGGAATAATTTTGTGTTAATGCCAGTTGGTGAAAAGCAATTGATAATGGGTTGTTCAGAGTCTGATAAAGACAAGAATAAGCAGGAAGAAAACAGGTACAGTTATGTATTTGTAATTAAATAGCGCTAACCCTCCATTACCTTAAACCTGGTAAACATATCTTCGGAATACCATTTCTCTTGGTGTGTTTTTTTAATAACTTCTTTATGTAGTGGAAGTTTATAGGCAAAGCTGCGCATGAGTTCTTTGGATTCCCAAATACTAAATGTGGCTTGTTTTATAAATGGAACTTCACCAATACCCACCGATGTTATAAAACCTGGAGCAGTAGCCATTTGACTTGCTATAGCGTCTACGTGTGACCAAAACCTTTTAAGTCCCGATAGTTTTATGGTGGCTCTTGTAAGCACGGCTATTTTTCCCTCATAATCCGATTGTTTAGGTAGGTCGCCAAAAACTTGTTTGCCATCCCATAGTCCATGACCTTCGATGGGTTCCAATTGATAAACGGTGTTGGTTGTATTAAATATTTTCCACCACCAAGTAATGAATGATGGGGTAGATGTTGGAGCATCATACACTTCAAGTACTGCCCATCTATTCCAGTCCGGATTTTTATCAAAAGTTCCATTTTTACCGGTACCCATCAATTTCCAAAAACGTAGCCCTTTTGAAAGCCAGAGTGGAAATCTAAACAGCGCCATCGAAAAAAAACCAGCCCAGCCAAACCAGTTTGGATAAACAACAATAGAAAGTCTTACATACATATGTTAAACGGTTTATGGGCAGTTTGTTCAGCGAATCTTGTAAATTGCTATCCTATTTATGAAAAGAATCCAAAGTATCTTATTTATTGTTTTTTGTGCCTTGGCTGTGCGTGGTAACACACAATCTAGCACCGATACACTTTGGTCTTATCAGATTTTGACAAAGATACAGGCCTTGCAACAAACTAATATAGGTTTTCCTCCCGGTATTTTTCCTTCCACTAGGGTATATACCTACAATAAAAATAATAGTAAAAACGACCCCAATGTATTTTTTACTGGGCTTATTGTGCTTACCCTCAAAAAGTACGAGAAGCAGTGTACGCCTTATCAACAGGGGATGATTCAGCAAATTGTAAAGGATGGATTATCATCGGTTGGGTTGTTTAAAAATAAGAGTGGGAGAGACACCTATAATTTTTGGCGCACCGATACCCCACAAATTTTCCCAAATGCTGGCTGGCTTAATATCTTTGATAAATCACAGTCTTTACCGGACGATTTTGATGATACCGTTATTTTATTGTGGGCGCAGGAAGCATCTAGGGAGCGTGCTAAAGTGGTTCATGATAGCATGCAGTTGTATGCAAACACCAAAGTGAAGACAGTTAAAAATACCCTTGCTCCTTTTAAAAATTCACCTGCTTATTCTACATGGTTTGGTAAAAAAATGCCCATCGATTTTGACATGGCGGTACTTTGTAATGTACTCAGTTTTGTAAATGCCTATGATTTACAATGGACGGCCTCAGACTCCGCTTCTTTACAACTTATTACAACTGCTATTAAAAACAACTGGCATGTAACGAAAGCCGATTTTATTGCACCACATTATGCGAAGCCTGCAGTTATTATGTACCATATTGCCCGTTTAATCAGCGCAGGGAATCAACAAAATATTCAAACCTTAATTGCATTAAAACCTACCTTGCTACACCAAACAGATTCGTTAATTGCCATCAGTACAGATCCATTAGAAAACGTTTTGTTATCATCGGCAAGCGTTCAATTTGGCGGCATCACTAATATAACATCTCAAACACCTGACCAAGCTGCCATTGAACAAAGCAAGTACCCGTTTTTTATTGCCAATATGGCGTCCATGCTTCCAAGTCCAGTTAAGCGCCCGCTCAGTAAACTAGCATTTGCAAAGTTCGAATACCGTTGCCCTGCTTACAACCTAGCATTATTATGGGAAAATAGGTACTTGTGTGTACCTTTGCTTAAATAATAGGCTTTATGTCAGTTAATGTAGAAGCGTATCACTCCATACAACAAGCTTTTTTAAAGCAATCGGTTACACTCGTGGCTGTTAGTAAGCTTAAACCAGCTTCCGATATTGAAGATTTATACAAAGAGGGTCAAAGAGATTTTGGAGAAAATTATGTGCAGGAATTAGTAGACAAGCAGGCCGTTTTACCAGCAAATATTAACTGGCATTTTATTGGTCATTTACAAAGCAATAAAGTAAAATACATTGCTCCATTTGTGCACCTCATTCATGGGGTGGATAGTTTAAAATTGCTACAAGAAATAAACAAGCAGGCACTAAAAAACAACCGTGTCATTGATTGCTTGTTGCAGGTTCATATTGCCAAAGAAGAAACTAAATTTGGTATGGACGCATCTGAATTGTCTGATGCACTAGAAGCAGCAAAACTTTTACCCAACGTAAACATTAAGGGCCTCATGGGTATGGCATCCTTTTCTGATAACCAGGAACTAGTTGCTACCGAATTTAAATACTTACAGGAGCTGTTTACAGCGCATCAATTTGACAAGCAGCCAGCAGCCATATTAAGTATGGGCATGAGTGCCGATTATCCTTTGGCGATTGCTACAGGAAGTAATATGGTTCGTATTGGCAGTTTACTTTTTGGTGCCCGCGTAGTCAAACACTAATTGACAAAAAGCTTTTACGCCAAGGTCAAAACCAGACTCATCAATAAAAAATTCAGGGGTATGGTGAAGTGATGCTTCTGCAGGTTTCATGCCTTTTGGCATGGCACCTAAGTAAAAGAAAAATGCAGGTGTTTTTTCACCAAAAAATGAAAAGTCCTCGGCACCGGTATCCCAATCTCTTTCTTTCACATTGCCTTTACCAGCTGCTGTTTCTAAAAAAGGAACGGTCAATTTTACAAGCGCAGGATCGTTATAGGTAACCAGTGTTTTGGTACTAATGGTAACATCTGCAGTAGCGCCAGCGCTTGCCGCAATATGGCTTACCGTGTTTTTAATGCGTTCGTGTAATTCTTTTTGCATGCCTGGATCTAGGGTTCTTAATGTACCAATCATTTCACAAGACTCAGGAATAATATTATTTCTAACACCACTATGAATGGCGCCAATGGTAATAACAACGGGTGCTTTGGTAAGTTCCATTTGTCTGCTCACAATATTTTGAAGCCCCTGAATAATTTGGGCTGATGCTGCAATAGGATCTACGCCAGTCCAAGGTTTTGAGCCATGTGCACCTTTCCCGTTTACTACAATTTTAATCCAATCGGAAGAAGCCATAAAGCCCTGAGCTTTATACTGAATTTCACCAACCGGTACTTCAGTTTTAATATGCATACCAAACACAACGTCTACTTTAGGATTTTCTAATACACCTTGCTTTATCATAAGTTGTGCGCCACCTTCTTCACCTTCTGGAGAACCTTCTTCGGCAGGTTGAAATAAAAACACCACAGTGCCTGGAACGTCGGCTTGCATTTTTTTAAGTACGGTTGCCGTGCCCATTAAAATTGAAGTATGTGCGTCGTGACCACATGCGTGCATCACGCCAACTTTTTGACCATTGTATTCGGTAACAACTTTAGAAGCAAAGGGTAAACTATTTCTTTCTGTAACTGGTAATGCGTCAATATCGGCTCTTAGCGCCACCACAGGACCTGGTTTGCCACCTTTTAAAATAGCTACCACACCAGTGTTAGCAACGTTTTCTTTTACCTCATAACCAATCGAGCGCATGTAACTCGCAATGTATTTGCCGGTATTAAATTCGCGGTTACTAAGCTCCGGGTTCTCATGAAAATGTCTACGCCAAGTGGTTAACTGCGGCGTTATTTCTTTTACAAGTTGCAAGTAATTAGCAGGAGGGGTGTTGGCCTGAACTACTTGTTTTTTTTGTGCATTCGCTAGTAATGATGCGCTTACAAAAAGGGTACTTAGTAATATATTTTTCATGTCTTTGTTTTTTATATTTTAAAATTCGCCAAATACAGCTCGTAAGGCATTTGAAATTTCACCAAGTGTTGCTTTGTTTTCTACGGCTTCAACCACCAGTGGCATGATATTATCAGTACCTTTTGCTGCGGTAATAATAGCATCTAAACAAGCTGCAACTTTAGCGTTGTCTCTATTTTGTTTGATTGTATTTATTTTTTCAATTTGAACCTGTCTAATACTATCATCTATTTTAAATGCAATATTAGTAGGGGCTTCATCGATGGTAAATTTATTAACGCCCACAATTATTTTTTCACCAGATTCAATTTCTTTTTGGTACGCATAAGCGCTCTTTGCAATTTCGTCTTGCATAAAACCAGATTCGATAGCTGCTACACTACCACCCATCGCATCTATTTTAGCAATCAGTTCCCAGGCTTTTTTTTCTACCTCTGTGGTAAGGCTTTCAATAAAATAACTGCCAGCTAGCGGATCTACCGTGTCTGGTGCACCACTTTCAAAAGCAACAATTTGTTGGGTTCTTAAAGCAATACGAGCAGCTTCTTCGGTAGGTAAATTGAGGGCTTCGTCATATCCATTGGTATGCAAACTTTGTGTACCTCCTAAAACAGCGGCAAGGGTTTGAATGGTTACACGGCTAATATTATTAAGTGGTTGTTGCGCAGTGAGAGTAGCACCACCAGTTTGTGTATGAAAGCGGAGCATGAGTGCTTTTGGATCTGTGGCCCCTAGTTCTTGCATGATAGAAGCCCACATCGTACGGGCTGCTCTAAATTTTGCTATTTCTTCAAATAAATTATTGTGCGCATTAAAAAAGAAGGAGAGTCTTTTACCAAAAACATTGATGTCCATTCCTTTTTCGATGGCCGCTTTTACATAGGCTTTACCATTGCTTAATGTAAATGCGATTTCTTGAACCGCAGTGCTGCCAGCTTCTCGAATATGATAGCCAGAAATAGAAATGGTGTTCCATTTAGGGACGTTTGTACTACACCATTCAAAAATATCAGTAATGATACGCATAGAAGGTTTTGGCGGATAAATATAAGTACCTCTTGCAGCGTATTCTTTTAAAATATCATTTTGTATGGTACCTGTAAGTTTGTGTAAATCGGCGCCTTGTTTTTTGGCGATTGCCACATAAAACGCCAATAAAATAAAACCGGTTGCATTGATGGTCATGGAAGTGCTCACTTTTTCTAGGTCAATTCCTTTAAAAAGAATTTCCATATCATCTATACTATCAATGGCAACACCCACTTTACCTACTTCACCATCTGCTAATTCGTGGTCACTATCATACCCAATTTGGGTAGGTAAATCAAAAGCTACACTCAGCCCCATCACACCTTGCGATAATAAATAATGGTAACGCTTATTGCTTTCTTCGGCGGTAGAAAATCCGGCATACTGGCGCATTGTCCAAAGTTTGCCTAAGTACATATCTGGCTGAACGCCTCTCGTGTAAGGGAACTGACCAGGTTGTAAATTTTCTAGCGCTTGTTTATTGTCCGCAATGTCTGAAGCGTTATAAACCGTTTTAATGGCAATGCCGCTATCTGTTTTTTTATTGGTTGGCGTGCTCATTATAAAATTTGTTTTACTTCTAAACTTAAAACCTCAGTTACCAGTTGGTGCATATCTCCAGCAGGATCGCTTCCTAAAAAACTGATGAGTAATCTATTGAGTTCTCCAGCGTTTGATCCAGTTGGTAATGTTGCGGCCGCTTGATGAATCAGGAGTATATTTTTTTCTTTAAAATTAGTAACAGCATCCCAAGCTGTTTTTGAAACATATAGTTGTTGGGTTACATTGTGTTCAAACTCTTCTTTGATGGTTGACACGAGTAGCAGTTGTTGATCGGTGGCAGAAAGGGTTGAATTACTTTTACCATCTTTTTGAAGTCGTGTTATCAAACCTGGAACCGCGATGCGGTTGGCTAGTAATATTAATCTTTCGTAGGCTTGTAGTTTTAGTATTTTGGTATCCTTATCTATGGATTTGGTGGCCACACCAATTTTTTGTTGCAGGTAAATGAGGACCGCTATAAATAAGCCAATGATAACGGCGATGACAACGGTTAATACGGTTGATGTGTCAAGCATCTTGTAAATTTCACCAAAAATAAGGCAATCTGAGCTGCTCTTAGTAGCTTTGCACAAAATTAGATACTATGTCTAGCTCAACAATAACACAAACGGCTCCAGTAACCCTAACAGCGGGTGCAATAGTGGAAATTAGACGTCTGATAGCAGAAGACGGGTTTGATACCAACCAGCGCCTTAGAATTGGCGTTAAAGGGGGTGGATGCAGCGGCATGACCTATGTACTTGGCTTTGACTTGCCTTTACCAGAAGATACTCATTTTGAAATTGAAGGAATCGAGTGCATCATGAATGCAAGTCACCAATTATACCTTTTTGGAATGGAAGTAGATTGGCAGGGTGGACTCAATAGTCGAGGATTTACATTTAGCAACCCCAACGCAAGTAAAACTTGCGGATGTGGTACTTCATTTGCCGTTTAATTTTATCAAATTTAAACCACAAAAAAGCCTCGCAACTAGATAAGTTGCGAGGCTTTTTTTATTGAATCTTATATAAGGTTCTTATTTTTTTGCTGCTTTGCTTAGCTTTTTGTTCTTCGAAAAATCGACTAAGATTGGAGCTGCTACAAAGATTGAAGAGTAGGTACCAGTGATAACACCCACCAACATTGCAAAGGCAAAACCTTTGGTTACTTCACCACCAAATATGAATAATATTAAGATGGTTAAGAAAACAGTTAATGAAGTCATGATGGTACGACTTAGTGTTTCGTTAATCGCTTTATTGATTACCGTAGCATTGTCTAAGCTTGGGTGTAATCTGCTATCTTCTCTAATACGGTCATATACGATGATCGTATCGTTCATACTAAAACCAATTACTGTTAACACGGCAGCAATAAAGTGCTGATCAATTTCTAGCGGGAACGGTACAATGGTACGTGCAAAACTAAATATGATAAGTGTTACAAATACATCGTGTAATAAGGCAAAAATAGTTCCTAAAGAATATCTCCAATCTCTAAAACGAATGAAGATAAAGAGGCAAATCACCATCATTGCTATTACAGTTGCTTTGGTAGCACCTGCTTTTAAATCGTCAGAGATAGTAGGTAATACAGTCTGAGAACTTTGTTTGTATTTGGTTTCAAATTCTGAGAATGTAACGTTTGCAGGTAATTGTTTAGTTAAACCTGTAAACAACATTTTTTCAACGAGTGAATCTACGTTGTTACCTGTTTCCTTGATTTTGTAAGAAGTGGTAATGTTTAACTGGTTGTTAGAATTAACCGTTTTAATAATTGGTGCTTCACCAAATACTGCTTTTAGTTCGTTTCTAACTTCTTCAACATTTACTGGCTTGTCAAACTTAACAGTATAGCTACGGCCACCTGCAAATTCAACACCTTCGTCAAAACCATTGAAGAAACTCGCAACACCTAATACAAAAATCACAGCAGATAAACCGTACGCAAATTTGCGGTATTCGATAAACTTGAAATGTGCTTTTTGGAAGATAGATCTAGAAATACCAGTAAAGTATTCGAGGTGTCTATTTTTATTGGTGTACCAGTCTGTAATTAATCTTGAAACTAGGATACCACAAAACAATGATAATAAAATACCAATGATTTGAGTGGTTGCAAAACCAAGTACTGGACCAAGTCCAAAGTAGGCTAATATGATTGCTGTTAATAGGGTAGTGATGTGTCCATCAAGTACTGGTGCTAATGATCTTTTATAACCATCTGTTACAGCGAGTGGATAGCTCTTGCCTTTTGTAAGTTCTTCTTTGATACGCTCAAATATAAGTACGTTGGTATCTACCGCCATACCAATGGTAAGTACCAAACCGGCAATACCTGGTGCAGTTAATGTAAAACCAAGGGCACTTAATATACCCACCGTAAATAATAAGTTTAAGATAAGTGCAATGTTTGCAACCCATCCTGCTGTATTAAAGTAAAGTAGCATGAGGGCAAAAATGACCAAGAAAGAAATGAAGAATGAAAGTCCACCACCCATAATAGATTCTTTACCAAGGGTAGGACCTACTTGTTGTTCTTGAACAATTTTAGCAGGTGCTGGTAATTTACCGCTCTCTAATATTTCAGATAAATCTTGCGCTTCTTTTAATGAATAGCTACCACTAATTTGAGAGTTACCTGTAGTGATTGGCTCATTTACATTTGGTGCAGAGTACACGAAATTATCAAGTACAATTGCAATAGGTTTACCAGCATTTTTAGTGGTCATTTTAGCCCACAGGTTAGTACCTATTTTATCCATGTTCATTTTTATTGCAATGGCACCACGTTCATCATAATCTTGAGAAGCACTAGAAATATGATCACCTTCTAATTCGGCCTGACCATTGTCTAAGGTTTTAACTGCATATAATGTAAGGATATCTTTTAATTTAGGATCGGTACTTGCTTCTGATTTACCATACATGAATTGTAGGTTCGCAGGGAATTTGTTTTTAACAAAATCGATTCTTAAATAACTATTTAAAGTACCGGTATCTTTAGATTGAATGTAACCAATTGCTGCAGGGAATACCGTTTTACCAGCACCATTGTTATATGGTTGTGTAAACTGAACTAAACGTGCAATAGGGTTAGCGTTAGCGCTATCTTTTAACTTAGCGGTTGCTTTTGTTGCAGCCGTATCTTTTACAGCAGCAGTGTCATTAGCAGCTGGTGCGCCTTCAAGCATATCTTGCACTGCTTTATCAGCAGCAACAATACCATTTTGTAAGTCGGTGCTTTCAAAAGTATACACTTCAAAAAACTGAAGGTTGGCAGTTGATTGTAAATAAGAACGTACACGCTCTTTATCATTTACACCTGCTAATTCAATATTGATAATACCTTTTGCTGGATCTGGATTGATACTTGGAGAAGCAACACCAAAACGGTCAATTCTCGTACGTAAAATGCGGTACGTATTATTAAACGCTGCAGTTGCTTGTGCGGTTAAATATTCGTTCACTGCATTATCAGATGCGTCAAATTTCACTTTTCCATTACTGCGCGCAGCAAAGTATGGGGCTAGTTTACCTGTAGGGTTTACTTTTTTAAATTCTTCTTCAAACAAAGTGATAAGGTTAGCGCCACTATTGGCTTTGCGGGCTACAGCGTTTTCTAATGCTTTATTAAAGTTGGCGTCTTTGGTGTAGTTCGCTAATGATTTAATTAAACCATCTAGTCCTACTTCCATGGTAACACTCATACCACCTTGTAAGTCAAGACCAAGCATCAATTCGCTTTCTTTAGCACTACGGTAGGTTACAAGGCCAAAAGCTAATTTGGTTTCTTTGGTACTATCTAACAAACGAAGTACTCTTTCCTTTTTAACTTCCGCTAAACTATCGGCATAAATCGCCTGCTTATCTTTATCACCTGGATATTGCTGTTCTGGCGTTGGAAATCTTTTCATCCAAGCCTGTGCTTTTTCATCCATTGCTTTTTCGTGACTACGAACAAACCAAGTAAATGATAGCTGGTATAAACAAATCAAAATCAGCGCTATCGCAAAGAATCTAACTAAACCTTTCAGTTGCATATGGGTAAGGGTTTACATAATTTTTTAGAGCGGCAAAGATAGGGGAATGCATATAATATAGGCCTAAACCCCGCCTTTTTCATCTAAAGTATTAAAAATCAATTATTTATAGAACATCTGTGAGGGTTACCTCAAAATAAAGAGGACTATTGGGTGCAATAGAACCTTGTCCTGTACAGCCATAGGCTAATGATGATGGGATCACCATTTTAATTCGGCCTCCTTTTTTTATGAGCGGAATACCAATTTGCCAACCTTTAATAACGCCACTTAAAGCTAGACGTACAGGATTTGCGCTTGCATCAAATTGGTTACCATTTAACAATTTACCAGTGTAAACAACTGAAACAGTGTTAGCTATTGTCGGTTGGGTAGTGAGTCCTGGAGACATAACTTCATATAAAATACCGCTAGCATGCTCAGTGTACGTGATGTTATTAGCTGTGCAATAGGCAACCATGGCTGCTTTTTCGGAAGCTACTGTTGCAGGAACACATGGTTCACTTGTTTTTCCGCAAGCGGTAAATAAAAGCGGGGCTAGTATAAAAGCCAACAATACATTTCTTTTCATAAGTACAGTTTATAGAATAATTGCAAATTTAATGAGATAAAGGCCATGGGCCTTAAAAATCTTGGGAGTGTTTAAGAATTAGGGTTTTCTCGCTTTTGTTTGGCCATTAGCTCTTTAAATTGCTGTTCTCTGTTTTCCCAACTAAAGCTGCGGTAGAGGTAGGCCATAAAAAAAGAAACGATTAAAATACCTACAAAAAATACGAACCCGTTTAGTTTACTATTGGCCTGCATATTTGCTCTGGTATACCATCCAGAATAAAGTACAACGAGAACTACTAGGCCAAATACGAGCCCTGTCGACAAGCCAATTAAAAATGGTCGCTTGCTTGTTTTTTCGGCAATTCTGTTTTTTGCCCAATAATCTATAAAGTCTTTTTCGGGTTTGGTAAGCATGTTGCAAAAGTAATTGATTGAATCAAGTTCTCCATCATACATTTGCAAATATAACAACCCAAGTTTCGTGAAAGAATTAGCAGCAGTCAATAAATATTTGTGGAAGTACAAGGAGCGTTTTTTACTGGGTACGTTATTTGTCGTACTCTCTAATTTTTTTGCTGTTATTGCTCCTCAAATTACGGGTTATGTGGTTAGTCAGGTACAACAAAATTTACCAGGTGCTGTAAAATTGAAACATATTCAAACACATAGCTATCTCGTTAATATTTTGATTGATTGGTTGGATTCCCAGCAAATTAGTTTTGCAAAACTCGTGGCCATTTGTAGTATTACTATTTTACTATTAGCCGTTTGTAGAGGCGTTATGTTATTTTTTATGCGCCAAACCATTATTGTAATGAGTAGGCATATCGAGTACGATCAAAAAAATGAAGTGTATGCTAAATATCAAGCACTAGACGCAGGGTTTTATAAAACGCATAATACGGGTGATTTAATGAGTCGCATTACAGAAGACGTAAGTCGAGTACGTATGTATACGGGACCTGCTATTATGTATTTAATAAATCTGGTAACCCTTATTGGATTAGCACTTTATTACATGCTTAAAAAAGATGTAACCCTAACCCTGTATGTGTTAGCGCCGCTTCCAATACTTGCTATCACTATTTATTTTGTAAACAGTATTATCAATAAAAAAAGTGAACGCATACAAGTACTGCTTTCTAATTTAACAACCAATGCACAAGAAACCTATGCAGGTATCAGGGTGATTAAATCTTTTGTGCAAGAAAAAGCAATGCTTTCTTTTTTTGAAAAAAATAGCGAAGATTATAAAAAAAATGCCATCGATTTAGCCAAAGTAGAATCCATTTATTTCCCTTCAATGGCGCTACTAATTGGACTTAGTACGGTGGTTACCATTTTTTTAGGTGGCTTGCAAGCATTACAAGATCCAAGTAGGGTAGGTGTGATTGTTGAGTTTGTGATTTATATTAACATGCTCACATTTCCAGTAAGTGCCATTGGTTGGACGGCTAGCATGATTCAGCGCGCAGCGGCTTCTCAAAAAAGACTCAATGAGTTTTTAGATATTAAAGAAAAGGTGTCTTCACCATCGAATGCGTTACAACCAATAACAAATTCCGATATTGTTTTTGATCATGTAAATTTTGTATACAATCATACAGGTATAAAAGCGCTTTCGAATTTTACGCTTACGATTGGCGCAGGAGAGAAAGTGTTGGTTCTTGGCAAAACAGGTTCAGGTAAATCTACACTTGCGCAGTTACTCCTTCGTTTTTATGATCCGTCTTCGGGGCAAATTACTATGGGTGGTATTCCACTTCAGCAGTTTAATGTACAGGCACTTCGCAATCATATTAGTTTTGTTCAACAAGATGTGTTTTTGTTTAGTGATACCGTTGCAGATAATATTTCGTTTGGAAGCAAAGAACCGGTGGGTATTGAAGCCGTAAAAAAAGCGGCATCATTAGCTGCTGTAGACCATGAAATTGAAGGGTTTGATAAAGGCTACGATACACTTATTGGTGAAAGAGGCGTAAC
>JBEDIY010000086.1:0-11316 GCA_041173245.1 Bacteroidota bacterium
GCATAATAAATAAAGGATTGTCTTTTTCATATTCTGCCAAGATCTGGTATTTAAAGGTATAACAAAAGGGCCGCTAGTTTGGTTGTGTATTAGGCCAAATTCGTATATTTGTGGCAAGCAAGAATCCCAATCAACATGTTTAATATTATTTTATTTGGACCTCCCGGTAGTGGCAAAGGAACGCAAAGCGAAAACCTAATTGCCTCTTACGGATTAAAACACCTTTCTACCGGCGATTTATTAAGAAGTGAAATTGCCAATCAAACGCCTCTTGGCCTAGAAGCCAAGCGTTTTATGGATCAAGGTCAATTGGTTCCAGATGAAGTGGTTATTGGCATGATTAGCTCGGCACTGGACAACAATCCGGCTGCAAAGGGCTTCTTGTTTGATGGATTTCCACGTACAGAAGCACAAAGTATTGCCCTTGACAAGCTTTTAGCCCTCAAGGAAACCGAAATTAGCCTGGTGCTCGCATTAGAGGTGAGTGAAGAAGAGCTCGTTAAACGCTTATTAAACAGGGGTTTAACTTCTGGAAGATCCGATGATACCAATGAAACGGTGATTAGAGCGCGTATTAACGAGTACGAACAGAAAACTACAGTAGTTGCCAACTACTATGCTGGATTTGATAAAGTGGTGAAAATCAAGGGAGAAGGAACGGTAGAAGAAATATTTTCAGCGCTACGCAGCGAAATTGATAAACGGTTGTCTTAGTTATATAGCTAGTTTAACCAACAGCTAACTGCTTTCCCGCCCTAGTTAAACCTAAGGCGGGATTTTTTTGTTTTAACATATGCTATAGTGATGCTGGAGCCATTAACCGGTACCTTTGCAGCTTGTTTCAGCTACAAAACATATCAAACAAAACTACAAACAGGGCCAAATGGGCGGCATCGTTCCTATTTCTGACCCTATTTATAACATTTTCTACGGCCGCCCTTGCTGAGCCACTCCCCAAAGAACAACTTTACCAAAAACTGGAGCTCGAACAGCGAGGACTATCCAAAAAAGCTTTTGACCTAGCACTTAAGGGTTTTGAAAAGTTGTTGGCCCATGGCAAATTAATGAACAGTGCCGTGCTGTCCATTGTAGATTTTAGCCTACCGTCTTCACACAAAAGACTCTTTGTAATTAATATGATTACGCAAGAACTAATTTTTTATGATTATGTAGCCCACGGAAAAAATTCTGGCGCTGCCATTGCAAAAAACTTTTCCAATAAAATAAATAGTTTGAAAAGTAGTCTCGGTTTTTTTGTAACTAAAAATACCTACAACGGAAAAAACGGTTTATCGTTGGAGCTAGACGGAAAAGAAAAGGGAATCAACGATCATGCATTAGCGAGATCAGTTGTCATTCATGGTGCACCTTATGTAAATGAAACTTTTGCAGCACAAAAAAATGGTATTGGTAGAAGTTGGGGTTGTCCAGCTGTACCAGAAAAAATAAATAAGTCTTTAATTGAAACGATTAAAGACGGCTCCTGCTTTTTTATTTATGCGCCAGTCTATAAAAAAGAAAGCGCCTCCTTGTAGGAAGCGCTCTCAAATATAGAATTGGGTTAGTAAAAGACTATTTTCTTTCTAATAATTTAAAGAACTGATCTAATTGAGGTAATACCACAATTCTTGTTCTTCTATTGGTTGCTCTACCTGCTGCAGTGCTATTATCTGAAAGTGGTAGATATTCGCTACGACCCGCTGCTGTCATGCGTTTTGGATCAAGGCCATAAGATTTTTGTAAGATGCGAACGATTGTTGTTGCACGCTTAACACTTAGATCCCAATTGTCGTTTAATTCGTCGGTGCTGATCGCTACGTTGTCTGTGTGACCTTCAACCATAAATTCGATGTCCGGTTGTGCCGCTAACACTTTTGCTACTTTACCTAATACAACTTTAGCGCGCTCTGTAACATCATAGCTTCCTGTTTTAAATAATAATTTATCAGAGATGTCTACATATACAACACCCTTATCAACTTTAACATTGATGTCTTGATCTTCTAAATTTCCTAACGCACCTTTTAAGTTCATTACAAGCGCCATGTTTAAAGAATCTTTACGCGCAATTGAACCCTGTAGGTCTTTGATGTAAATATCTTTTGCACCAATATTTTCTAAAGATTTTTTAATGCTCTCTGCTTGCGCACCAGTAATTACTGATAAATCTTTTAGCTGCTCCATTGCGGTGCTGCTATTTTTACGCAAAAATTCTACTTGATCATTTAAACCAGCAATTTGCTGTTCTAATGCTGCTTTTTTTGCAGTTAATTCAGAATTAGCAGATTTTGATTTGTCTAACTGTGCTTGGATGGCTTTAATTTCATCCTGTAGCGCACGGTATTTTTCTTGCATATCTAAGTAAGAACCACTTAGTTGAACATACTTAGCTTCACTCTCTTTAAATTTCTTTGTGCTCACACAAGAAAACAGCAATGCCGAAAATCCGATTACTGTAAATAGTTGTTTTAGTTTCATAACAGTATAAATTATTGATTGTTAGTCGATATATAAACGCAATTATTGGTTAAAAATTGCGTTTTGAAGGGGTTTACGATACAAAAATAATCTTTTTATCTTCCTTTAACCACTGATCGTAATTATTTCCATAATAAGATTCTATCGATTTTCGCTTAATTTTTAACGTTGGCGTTAGAAGACCATTTGGAATACTCCACTCTTCTTTACAAATAACCACTTTAGAAAGTCTTTCGTGATGGTCTAATTTCTTGTTGATTTGTTCTAAAAAGCCGCTCAACTCCTCGTCGAGTCCGGCTGGAAGTTCTGCCGTTGGAGCGAGCGTACAGAGTACAAACGGAGATGACATGCCCGAACCCACCACACAGGCCTGACTAATGAGGGGGTGTTCTAACAATTTGTTTTCGATAGGCGCCGGCATAATATATTTACCCTTGCTGGTTTTAAATTGGTCTTTGATACGACCAGTAATGGTTAAATATCCCTTTTCGTCGATAGATCCCTCATCACCGGTTTTTAAAAACCCTTCTTCAAATGATTCGGCGGTTAATTGCGGCTCTTTGAAATAACCAAGCATAGAAGCTTCGCTTTTTACTTGAACTTCATTTTCGGCACTAAGTCTTACTTCAACATCCGTGTAAGACTGACCCACCGTACCAAATTTATGTAAGCCAACCCTATTGGCGTGAGACAGCGCCGAGTTTTCGGTCATACCATAGGCTTCTAAAATAATAATATCTAGTTTGGCAAACCACTCTTGAAGCGCCACACTTATTGGCGATGCGCCGGTAAAAATAAAACGAGCTTTAGAAAGTCCTAATTTCTTTTTGATCGCTTTTTTAATAATAGAAGAAATGATAGGAATGCTAAGTAGTGTGCTTAATTTTTTTTGTGGCATTTTAGATAAAACACCTTCTTGCATTTTTTCCCAGATACGCGGTACCGCTAAAAATACAGTAGGCTGTGTATGCACTAGATTGGCATTAAACGTATCTTGGCTTTCTACAAAATAAATAGTACTTCCTGTAAATATAGCGCCACACTTTACAAGCATTTTTTCTGCTACATGACAAAGCGGTAAATAAGAAAAAAATATTTCTTTTTTAATTTGATGTATATGGTTCAAAAATTTATCAACCGCAAATCCAACTGCATGAAAATTATGCATCACGCCCTTTGGTTGACCAGTGGTTCCTGAGGTATAAATAATGGTAGCAAGTGCCATAGGATCCTTTACAGGATTGCCTTGTACGGGTTGTTGCTCCGCAATTAAATCATCCCAATTTTGTGTATTTTTTTCGAGATAAAACGGAAAGCCAATCACAATTAAATGTTCGGGAACACCTTTTCGCATTTGATCTGCACCATCTAGTTTTCCAAAAAAAATAGCTTTGGCTTCGCTGTGTTCTAAAATTTGTTGAATAGAATCAGGCGTCATATTTGGATACATAGGTACCGATACACAGCCCGCAAATGAAATGGCTAAATCTGCCATAATCCAGTGCGCACAATTTTTACTAAGTATCGCTACTTTATCATCTTTTCCAAGACCCATTGCGTTTAATGCAGCGGCCATTTTTCTTACTTGCTGTCCGGCCTCTGCCCAAGTAAAATTTTTATAGCTACCCGCTACTGGTTCAGATAAAAACAATTGACCCGGTTGTGATGCTTCAAATGCACAAAACTTATCAATGAGTGTAGGATAATTAGCCATGGTTATTTTTTATACGTGTCTAATAAATGTGCCATTCCGTATGCAGGAATTTTTCCTTGGAGAGGCGCAAAAAATGTAATTATTTTAAAAAAATCGTCGGCCTCGCTATCGGTGGTATAAAACGGCTCTGCAAAAGTGACTTCCTTTTTACCAAAGTCTAATCCAATCATTACAATAGGCACACCTGCATTTTTTGCAATGTGGTAAAAGCCGGTACGCAGCCTTTCCGTTTTTTTTCTAGTGCCTTCGGGAGATAGGGCGAGTACAAATTTGTCGTGGCTATTAAATAGCCCCACTACTTGGTCCACCAAGTTGTGCTTGTGAAACCGGTCTACAGGAAATCCGCCCGTGCTTTTGAAGATGAAAGCAAAGGGCCCCTTAAATAAAGAGTCTTTACCCAGGTATTTAACGTGCTCAAGGTGCCTAACACTTCTGATAGCCAGGCCAACTATAAAATCCCAGGCGCTGGTATGCGGTGCCACAATTAATACACACTTATCTAAATGATAGGGAAAGTTTTTATGGATTTTCCAACCGGTAATCCATACATATAGAGACCAAAAGAAACGCATAGGCAGCATCGTTGGATAACAAGATAAGAAATCTATACTTTCTACAAAGCCTAAAGCAGCTTATTTCATCTCCTCGCTTATTTTTTGTAAACGGAACATTTCATCTCTAAGTCGAGCGGCTTCTATAAAGTCCATGTCTTTTGAGGCAGCTTCCATTTCTTTTTTAGCTAGCTTAATCGCTTTTTCTATTTGAGGAATGGTTGTATATACCACCTGCTCTGCAAATGTTTGACGCTCTGTATTGTTTTGTTGGACCGCATTAGACGGGTCGTAACCCTTAATATCAAGCACTGATGTTTGTGCAAACACCTGCTCCTTGCTTTTTGAAACCGTTGTAGGTGTTATGTTGTGTATCTCATTATAAGTTACTTGCTTGGCCCTACGACGCGATGTTTCATCGATGGTGCGTTGCATACTCATGGTCATTTTATCAGCATAAAAAATAACGAGTCCATTGACGTTACGAGCTGCACGACCCGCTGTTTGTGTAAGCGATTTTTCGTTGCGTAAAAAACCCTCTTTGTCTGCATCTAAAATGGCAACGAGTGAAACTTCTGGTAAATCAAGACCCTCTCTTAAAAGGTTTACACCGACAAGTACATCAATTACACCAAGTCGTAAGTCTCTTAAAATTTCTACGCGCTCAAGTGTATCCACATCACTATGAATGTATTTGGCTTTTATATTTCGCTTGGCTAAATATTGATTCATTTCTTCGGCCATGCGCTTGGTAAGCGTTGTAATAAGCACGCGGTCGCCACTTGCAATACGAAGATCTATTTCGTGAAGTAAATCATCTATTTGATGATGACTTGGACGAACTTCAATGGGGGGATCCAAAAGTCCGGTAGGCCTTACAACCTGCTCTACCACTACGCCTCCGGTTTTTTCAAGTTCATATTCGGCAGGGGTAGCGCTCACAAAAATGGTTTGGCCAATCATGTTATCAAACTCATGAAAATTAAGTGGTCGGTTGTCTATAGCACTAGGTAAACGAAATCCATAATCTACGAGCGTCATTTTTCTAGACCTATCGCCACCATACATGCCGGCAATTTGCGGAATGGTTTGATGGCTCTCATCGATGATGCACAAAAAATCTTTTGGAAAATAATCGAGTAAACAAAAGGGTCTGGTGCCAGGTTTTCTTCTATCAAAAAAACGAGAATAGTTTTCGATGCCAGAGCAATATCCTAATTCGCGAATCATTTCTAAATCATATTCTACTCTTTCTTTGATGCGGTTGGCTTCTTGTTTTTTTCCAACGCGCATAAAATATTCATACTGCGCACGCATTTCATCTTGTATCTCGTGTATCACTTCTACAATCATGTCTTTGGGCGCTAAATATAAATTAGCTGGAAAAATAGCCGCATTGTCCATCGTACCAATGCGTTTGCTGGTTTCGGTTTCAATGCTTTCTATCGATTCAATTTCGTCCCCGAAAAAAGTGATGCGGTATCCAAAATCTACGTACGGTAAATTAATATCGACGGTGTCGCCCTTTACCCTAAAGGATCCGCGCTTAAAATCATCTTGCGTGCGCGAATACAATGAATTGATGAGTGCGTGCAAAAACGCTTGTCGCGAAACCACCTGTCCCGTATGAATACGCACAATACCATTTTCATATTCGGTAGGATTACCCATACCGTAAATACAACTCACACTCGCAACAATAATAATATCTCTACGTCCACTTAATAATTGCGCTGTTGCTTGAAGCCTTAATTTATCTAGTTCTTCATTGATGCTTAAATCTTTTTCGATGTATACACCTGTAACAGGCATGTAAGCTTCGGGCTGATAATAATCGTAATAGCTTACAAAATAACCTACTGCGTTATCGGGAAAAAACTGTTTGAACTCGCCATAAAGCTGTGCCACAAGGGTCTTGTTGTGCGTGAGCACCAGCGTTGGACGTTGTGTGTTTTGAATAACGTTTGCAATGGTAAAGGTTTTACCGCTACCCGTTACACCAAGCAGTGTTTGGTACTGCTCTCCCTCTAATATGCCAGCGGTAAGCTGTGCAATAGCTCCAGGCTGATCACCTGCTGGTGTATAAGGTGCTTGAAGTGTAAAAGGCATTCGCGTTATTTTCTAGTAATGTTATAGATAGCAACAGGTGGCGTGAGCATTTGTTCGTGGTCGTTTAACATATATATTTTTCGAACCACAGACATGCCCCTAATCACTTTTCCAAAAGCGGCATATCCAAGTTTGTCTTCTACGTTTTCACCGCCTTCATCTAATCCAGATTGGTTGCCTATGCAAATAAAAAATTCGGCGTTAGCTGTGCCTGGTACGTTGCGTGCCAATGATAAAACTCCATCGGTATGTTTAATTCCTGTTTTAGAAGTTGGCTCATGCGGAATACCCTTCATTTCGTAGAGCTTCATGTAATTGGTTTTCCAAAGTCCACCCTGCAAAATTTCGGTTTTAGGTGCGTTGGAGGGTTGGTTCGTTACATTTAATACGCGGTAAAAAGATGCGTCTTCATAAAAACCAGAATCGACGTATGATAAAATAGCAGCGCAGGTTTGAGGGGCTTTGCTAGGATATAGTTCGGCCTCAATAATACCATACTTGGTTTCAATTTGTATGCGCGGATTGGCATACTTTTTTTGCGTGCACGAAAACAATACGACGGCTATAATGCACAGTAGTAATGCGTTGTGTCGGTATCCGTACTTATAAATATATTTTACGCTATTAAATAAACCCATACCTGTTCATCGGCGATTACGCCGTTTTTAAATATTGCATTTTTTCGAATTCCTTCTAATACAAAATTATTTTTTTCTAGTACGCGCGCTGATGCCCCGTTGCCGCCAAATATTTTTGCTTCTATACGTACGATTTCTTTGTTTTTTTTGATTGCCTCAAGCATTAGTGCAACCGCTGCCGATGCAATTCCTTTTCCCCAATAGTTTTCGCCAATAAAATATCCTACCTCAACCGTTTTTGCGTATACATCTTTGTGCCACATACAACTAATGTTTCCGGCCACTACATGTCCAATTTCAATCGCAAAATTAGCCACAGGCTTTTCTTCATTGGCATGCTTAATCCAAGCAAGCGCATCCATCACCGTGTAAGGACTTGGAAATTCATTTCTGATGCTATTCCATACATTTCGATTATTGGCAACTGCGGCAAGCGCTTGTGCGTCACTAATTTGCCAGTTCCTGATGTTTATTTTTTGCATCCTACTTTACAATCTTCCTATTTAAATATTCACTGTAATCAGGAATAGTTGCATCATAATCCCCTTGCATAAAAGGTGAAGTGATAACAAAGTCGGCAGTGGCTCTATCACAAGCCATAGGAATATTCCAAAGTACACAAAGCCTCAATAGGGCTTTTACATCACTATCGTGGGGTTGCGCTTCCATGGGGTCCCAGAAAAAAAACATCATATCTATTTCACCAGATGCGATCATAGCACCTATTTGCTGGTCACCACCCATGGGGCCGCTCATTAATTTTTTTACAGGTCTATCAATTTTTTCTTCTATGATTTTTCCAGTAGTGCCCGTTGCAATGAGTTCGTGTTTAGACAACACCACTTTGTTATGTTCTACCCACGCCATTAAATCGGCCTTTTTGTTATCATGCGCCACAAGTGCTATTCTTTTTCGCGGACCTAGTTTTTTAATGTTTTTCATGTGTGGTTCTATTATAGCAGAAAGGTAGTTAATTTATTTTTTTGATTGGGTGTAAATGATAGCGAGTAATGGGTGCGCAGTGATGATAAAAACATTCATCCAATATGGTACACCAATGGCGTGTAAAAGCATAAATAGTAATATCAAATAAAGTGGATAAACAAACAGCAGGATCGCAAATAAAACCGAATCATAAAATACAGTACCCTTTGTTTTGTGTACTACAAAAGTTTTTATCAATACATATAATGGAGCGTGCCAAAACCAAGCAATACCAATGATTGGAAATAAATAGAGCGGACGTTTATATTTTTTGGAAGGGGGTTCTTTAAAAAGGGAAGTCATTTCTTCCATGATATGGTTATTAAAATTATTTCGCTCAAGTGCTGCGTTTTGGTATGCTGTATTTGTTTTAAAAAACTCTGTGGCAGCTACATTTTTCCCTAGCATGAGAAATATTTTTTTGCCAAAATGTTTAAAACCATTGTACGTGATAACCGCTGGAAGCACTGTTGGGCTTATCCCTTGGGCAACGGCTTGTTGTAAAATTCTGGCAGCACCTTTTTTAAACGGCTGTATTTCATTTTTATTTAAACAAGTGCCTTCTATAAAAATTAATAGTACACCACCGTTTTTTAATACTTCTACGCTAGCATCAAAACTATTTTGATTTTTGTGTAAATGTTCTTTACCCTCTCTTTGTCTGTAAACGGGCATCATGTTAAGTGAGCGCAGTAAAAAATTATGCCAAGGCTTTGTAAACACGTCTCCTCTAGCCAAAAACGAAACCGGGTATTTACAATGAGCAGCTATAATGAGTGCGTCAAAAAAAGAATCAGGATGGTTGGCCACAATTAATAAGGGTCCTTTTTGATGAAGCGCTGTTTTATTGTACACCCTAATAGATACACAAAATATTTTGAGCGCAATGCGTATCAAAAAAAGTAAAATATGGTACAGCAAGCCTGTTTTTTTTGTAAAATAAACAAAATAGCCGCCCTTTTATATAGGACGGCTATTTTTATTATTACTAACCCATCAAAAAACCCATACTTTATTGTGTTTATGCTTCTGCGGCAGCAGTTCTTGCTTCGATTACTTTGGCTCTAATTTTTGCCTCTATTTCGTTGGCTAGTTCTGGGTTGTCATGTAAAAGTGTTTTTACAGACTCTCTACCTTGGCCCAATTTATTGGTATCGTAACTAAACCAGCTACCGCTTTTTTGAACAATACCAAGCTCTACGCCCATATCTACTATTTCCCCTAGTTTACTGATACCTTCTCCAAAAATGATATCAAATTCGGCGGCTCTAAATGGAGGTGCAACCTTATTTTTTACAACTTTTACTTTTACGTGGTTACCAACCGCTGCATCACCATCTTTAATTTGAGTCATTCTTCTAATGTCAAGACGAACCGAAGCATAGAATTTTAAAGCGTTACCACCGGTTGTTGTTTCGGGGTTACCAAACATGACGCCAATTTTTTCACGCAATTGGTTAATGAAAATACATACCGTTCCTGTTTTATTAATAGTGGCAGTAAGCTTACGAAGCGCTTGGCTCATAAGTCTTGCATGTAATCCCATTTTAGAATCACCCATTTCACCTTCAAGTTCACTTTTAGGAACAAGTGCTGCTACTGAGTCAATGACAACCACATCAAGTGCACCTGATAATATTAAACGATCAGCAATTTCTAATGCTTGCTCACCATAATCTGGTTGAGAAACGAGTAAACTATCTACGTCTACCCCTATTTTTTTAGCATACGCACTATCAAAAGCATGCTCCGCATCGATAATGGCACACATGCCACCCTTTTTTTGGGCTTCTGCAATTACATGAATCGCAAGTGTTGTTTTACCAGAAGATTCTGGACCATATATTTCAATAATTCTTCCTTTTGGTAAACCACCTATGCCAAGTGCGCTATCAAGTCCAATGGAGCCCGTTGAAATTACTTCCATGGGTTCTTGGCTACGTTCGTTCATCATCATGACAGAACCTTTGCCATAGTCTTTGTCTATTTTGTCGATTGTTAATTTTAGCGCCTTTAATTTTTCAGTGTTACTCATATGGTTGTTTTTACTTGTTACGTGCTAATAGATAACAAAGATAATACCCCTTTGTTAAATAAACTAATTTTTTTAGTATTTTTTAGCTAATTGGTTTAGCGGGGGCTATTTTGTATCTAGACAATAAAAGTAGAAAAAGGATGTAATACAGCGCTCATGTATTTATACCCTTATAATATTTATTGTATAAATACTTGATAATCATTGAATTTCTACCATCCAATACCATAATCTTCGCCGTTGTTAGAACTTCCGCCCCAAAGGCTTCCGTGCTTCCAATCAAAAAATATAGCATTGATAGGGCCGCTACTTCTAGGATCAAAACTTAACTTGTAACCCATATTTTTTAATTCGGTTCTAACTTTTTCTGGGGTGTTTGAATTGAGCGTTAAATTTCCTGGTTTTGGTTTCCTGTCGGAAATTTTATTCCCCCCCAGCGATAACCATAGTTGATTGGAATTAATATTAGCTGCTTCTGCAGCCTGTTGTACCGTCATTCCAAATTCAACCATATTTAAAAAAAACTGTAATAAATTTTGATCCTGTGTATCACCTCCCTGCACTGCAAAAGATAAAAATGGTTTTCCATCTTTTAAGGCAAGACTAGGTGTTAATGTAACGCGCGGTCTTTTTCCGGGCGCCACTACATTAAATGGATTTTGAATAGAGTCTAAAACAAAAGATTGCATACGCTGACTCATTCCCACGCCTGTGTTTCCAGCAATACATGCCGGAATCCAGCCACCGCTTGGAGTAATTGAAACCACCCATCCACTGGTGTCTGCAGCTTCTACAGAAGTAGTGCCT
>JBEDIY010000087.1:0-33947 GCA_041173245.1 Bacteroidota bacterium
AATTAAAAATCCTAATACCGCACCAATAATTTCAATAAACTTGAATTCTTTGGACATGATGGATTGAAGGATTTCCTCCAGCTTATCGGAACTGAAATTGCTTACTTTTTCTGTTACAATAGCTTCTAAATCAAGCTCATTTTTGAGTTTTTCCATGTAACTGGTCATGAGAACTGGAAATAAGCTTTCTAACTCCTTCATAAACACTGATTTAAGCTGTTCGATGGTTTTGTCGCCAATAAACATGCTTATAATTGGCATTTCTGCGGCCAACTTGTTGCGTAAAAAGTTGTCAATATGGGTTTCAACAAGGGGCATTACTTGTTGCAGGTTGTTACCATCGGTTATTTTGGCTTCAATATCTTTGAAGGAAAGAAGCTCTTCACTCACTAATTTGCCTAATTTTTGGGCAAATTGGCGTTGTCTTTTTGGAAAGATGCCTTGAAATGTGAGTCCTAATACTTTAACTGGAAGCCTCGGATGAAATAACATTTTGATGGCTATCCAATTGGTAAACCAGCCTATAAACGCTGATATCAAAGGGATTGAAAGAATTAGTGGCGACATAGTGTAGACATGGTGGTGATAATTTAAAAAACCTATAAGGGATACTTACAGGTTTTATAATGATGGGAGAACGATGGGTCTCGAACCCACGGCCTTCAGTGCCACAAACTGACGCTCTAACCTACTGAGCTACGCCCTCCGTCTTTTAGGTGTGCAAAAATAAGGTAATTGAGCATTTAACAAAATCTCATTTTAAACTTTCTTTGTTGCCGCTCATCAAAACCTTTGTTAATTTGGCTCAAATGCTGTTTTTTGGTGGTTCTTTTCAGTTATTTTTGAATTCTACCATATTTCCAACATGGAAAATTTTAAAGCATTTATGAAAACAAGGAAAGGATTATTATTAGCAGGTATTGTTTTATTCGGAGCTATCTTTTTTGCATTTAAGGTAAGTAAGGTTACCACTGAACTTCAGCCATCGCAGCGTCAAAAATTATTGGCAACGGTAGGTGCCTTGTTAGAAGCGCAGCACTATAGTCCAAAAGTTATAGATGACAACTTTTCTAAAAAGCTTTTTACAGCCTATTTAAAAGCATTAGATCCTGAAAAAACATTGTTTTTGCAATCTGATATTGCTGGCTTTAAAAAATTTGAAACAAGTTTGGATGATGAAATAAAAGGAGCACCTATTGTTTTTGTGCCTGCAGTAAGTGCAGTTTATACAAAACGCTTACAAGAAACGATGGTACTATATAAAGAAATTCTAAAATCGCCTTTCGACTTTAAGGTAAATGATTCGGTGCTGATTGAAAATGATAAGCAAGATTTTGCAAATACAGTTGCTGCTCGTAAAGACCGTTGGAGAAAACAATTGACCTATGCGGCCCTTGAGCGGTATGCAGATTATTTAGATCAAAGAGAAAAAAATAAAGGACAAAAAGATTACGTGGCAAAGCCAGATTCTACACTTGAGCGCATGGCTAGAGAGCAGGTGTTAAAGTCTACCAACAAGCGGTTTGACCGCATTGAAAAAACGTTTAACGAAGACCAGCGTTTTACAACTTATATCAACGCAATAACAGGTCTCATGGATCCGCATACCGATTATTTTCCGCCCATCGAAAAACGTTCTTTTGATGAAGGTATGAGCGGACGATTTTATGGTATTGGTGCGCAATTAGGGGAAGATGAAAATGGTATAAAAATCGCATCTGTGCAACCGGGTGGTGCAGCATGGAAGTCTAGAGAAATTGATGCCAACGATGTTATTTTAAAAGTGGCACAAGGAAGCGCCGAACCTGTTGATGTAGTTGGTTATGCCACCGAAGATGCCGTTAAAATTATTAGAGGAAATAAAGGTAGTGAAGTACGTTTAACGATTAAAAAAACCAATGGTACCGTAAAAGTGGTAACACTTATAAGAGAAGAAATTGTACTGGATGAAACATTTGCACGCAGTGCGATTGTAACAGAAGGTACTGATAAAATTGGATACATTTATTTACCTGAATTTTATGCAGATTATGAAAGAGAAGATGGTAATCGTTGTTCAGAAGATATTGCAAAAGAAATCGTAAAATTTAAAGCAGAAAATGTAAAAGGAATAGTTATTGATTTACGCAACAATGGCGGCGGATCTTTATACGAAGTGATTCAAATGGTGGGCTTGTTTATTAACCAAGGGCCAGTGGTTCAGGTTAGAGATAGAGAGGGTAAGTCTAATATTTTAAGTGATCGTCAATCGGGTACATTATACGATGGTCCTTTAGCAGTGATGGTCAATGAGTTTAGTGCTTCTGCAAGTGAAATTTTTGCTGGAGCCATTCAAGATTATAAAAGAGGTGTTGTTATTGGAAGTACGTCTACTTATGGCAAGGGGACGGTTCAGCGAAGTATTCCTTTTGGTAATCCTATCGATCCCTCTAGTGGTCGTACCGATATGGGTGCTGTAAAACTTACTTTCCAGATGTTTTACAGGGTCAATGGAGCTTCTACTCAATTAAAAGGAGTAGAGTCTGATATTGTACTTCCAGATAGTTATGAATACCTTAAAATAAGAGAAAAGGACAATGAAACAGCGCTGCCTTTTCATAAAATTCCTACAGCGCCTTATTTTTTATGGAGTCAGAGTGCTGTGTATGAAGCTGCCATTGCTTCCGAAAAAGAAAGGGTAGATAAGGACGCTAATTTTATGACACTTAGAAATAATTTGTCTTGGATTGCTAGTACATCTGAAGGATATGCACCATTAAACCTGTCCAATTATCAGGCACAACAAACAAAAATCAAAAAAATAGTTGAACAAAATAGTGCTTTGTTAAAGGTGTCAAAACCATTATCAGTAAAGCCTGTGGAAGTCGACAGTGCTAAATTTTATAGCAACCCTGATAAAAATAAGGGGGAGCGTTACAAAGCTTGGCTTAATGCCATTGCATCAGACATGCCTATCAGCGAAACTGTTAAAGTCATGAATAAAATGATTCTAGCAAAATCTAGTTTTGTGTTTAAGTAATTGAAGTATGGAGCAGAAAAAGAAATGGTATGCACTGTATACCAAACCAAGGTGGGAGAAAAAAATAGATATGTTGCTCAAAAAAAAAGGCGTCGATTGTTGGTGTCCTTTACAAAAAATTGAGAAACAATGGTCCGATCGAAAAAAAATTATCGAAGAGCCGCTTTTTAGATCTTATGTTTTTGTACATATCGACGAAACAGAATCTGCAAAAGTAAAAATGACCGACGGTGTTTTGAATTTCGTTTTTTATTTAGGAAAGCCTGCGGTTATTAGAGAAGAAGAAATTGATATGATTCAAAAATATCTTGGAGAAAAAGAAGCTACACTTCAATTAATTTCTGATGAAGGGTTTAGAGAAGACACAAAAATACGTATCAATTATGGTGTGTTCATGGATAGGGAAGGTATGGTAACCTTTAGCGATAAAAAGAAAGTGTACGTTAGGCTTCAAAGTTTAGGTCAGGTGATGGTAGTAGAATTCCCACATGCGCATGTAAGCCTTATATAGTAAAGGTGTTAGCGCATTTCCCAGTCTATAATTTGGTTGGCCCACTCGGTTCTGTATGGCGTAGCAATTCTAATATAATTGTCGGAATATCCTTCCATCATACCATTTTTATTAAAATCTTCAAACAGTACTTTGCGCGTGTTTCCAACATGCTGTGCTGTAAAAAATTGAAGCTTCATAAAAGATAAGTTTCGAAGCGCTTTGTTACGTTCATTTCTGGTAGGAACAGGAACTACTGGCTTTATTTCAAGTGCTTTTGTATTGTCCCTTTCTGAATAGGTGAATACGTGCAAGTAGCTAATATCTAAATCGTGTAAAAAGTCAAATGTTTCTTTAAAGTGTGCATCTGTTTCTCCAGGAAAGCCAACAATAACATCTACACCAATTGCGCAGTGTGGAATCATTTTTTTAATAAGTGCAACCCGCTCTTGGTACAATTCTTTTTTATAGCGTCTACGCATGAGACCTAATATATCGGCACTACCACTTTGTAAGGGAATGTGAAAATGTGGCATAAACTTTTTACTCTTTGCTACTAATTCAATGATTTCTGGGGTCAGTAAATTGGGCTCTATTGAGGAGATTCTAAAGCGTTCTATGCCTTCGACTGTATCAAGTGCTTGTATCAGGTCAAAAAAACTTTCGCTATGTTTTTCACCATTGGGGCCTTTTCCAAAATCTCCTAAATTAACACCCGTTAAAACAATTTCTTTAGCGCCACTAGCGGCTACCATTTTGGCCTGCGCTACCACATTAGACACTAAATCACTTCTACTTTTACCCCTTGCCATGGGAATGGTACAAAATGAGCAATTGTAATCACATCCATCCTGTACTTTTAAAAAGCAGCGGGTTCTATCATTTTGTGAAAAAGAAGCGGTAAAACCAGTTACATCTTCAATATCGCAACTGCAGATGGTGGTAGGGTTGCCTTTGGAAAGGGTGCTTAAATGCTGGGCTAAGTTAAATTTTTCTGCAGCGCCTAGTACAAGGTCTACTCCAGGAATTTGGGCAATTTGAGCAGGTTTTAATTGCGCGTAACAGCCCGTAATTACGACAAAACTTTCGGGAGCTCTTTTTTGAATGCGGCGCACAATTTGTCTGCATTCTTTGTCTGCATTGTCTGTAACAGAACAGGTATTAATTACGTACACGTCGGCGAGGTCATCAAACTCTTTTTTATCAAAGCCCTCTTGTTCTAGCATTCTAGAAAGGGTAGAGGTTTCCGAAAAGTTAAGTTTGCAGCCGAGTGTATGAAAAGCTACGGTTCTATTTTGACTCATGAGCCAACAAAGATAAGCAGGATGAAGGATTTTTGCCCCTTAATAGTATCTTAATATAAGAAATAATAGCTTTTTGGCTTTACATTTTACGATTAAAAAGTTATGTTTGTCTGTCTTTTAAAACGAAGAATTATGCTTTTTACTAGAATTAATAATTTGATTGGTTGGGTTGTGTTTTTGATCGCTGCCACTGTGTACATTATGACGGCAGAAGCTGGGGGTAGTTTATGGGATTGTGGTGAGTTTGTGAGTAGTTGTTTTAAGGTACAAATTCCGCATCCACCGGGAGCTCCATTATTTGTAATTATTGGTCGTGTATTTATAGTGTTATTTGGCGATAACCCATTAACTGCTGCAAAGGCAGTCAATATAATGAGTGCACTTGCTAGTGCTTTTACCATTTTATTTTTATTTTGGACCATTACCCATTTTGCGCGCAAAATAATGGGTATTAAAACCAGCGAAACTATTTCGGGTGCTCAACTGATAAGTGTAATGGGTGCTGGTGTTGTTGGTGCGCTTGCTTATACATTTAGTGATTCTTTTTGGTATAGCGCTGTTGAAGGTGAAGTATATGCTTTGTCTTCTTTTTTTACAGCCATCGTTTTTTGGGCCATTTTAAAATGGGAGAATCATGCTAGTGAAGCCGATGCCGACAAATGGATTGTGTTTATATTTTTTATGATGGGTCTTTCTATTGGGGTTCACCTTTTAAATCTATTAACCATTCCTGCTATTGTGATGGTTTATTATTTCAAAAAACAAGATAGTTTCAATTATGCGGTTATTCGTAAGTGGTTTATGCGCATCATAGGTATTGGTGGCGTTCTTGCTTTTATTGGTGGATTGGTTGTTGCCAATGCAGAAGTAAATCCAGAGCGTGGTGTTGAAATGGATAGTACGCTTGGTGGACTTATGTTGCTTGGAACAATCGCTGCAATTGGGTTTCTATATTACCTTGAATCTTTAAACAAAGGCACTAAAAAAACATATGCTGGCATTTACATATTTTTTGTGATTGCATGTGCCATTACTGGTATTGTGCAAGTAGGTGTTATTCAATACACGGTAAAATTTGCTGGTACATTTGACCGCATTTTTGTTAATAATTTTGGATTGCCATTTTTTACAGGGTTTACTACTTTCTTTGTTTTAGTTGCTGCCCTTATTTGGTATGGTTTAAAAGTGGCTGCATCAAAAGGATGGTCTATACTTAGACTTGGTATTTGGTGTTTAACATTTATGTTAATTGGTTACAGTAGTTATGTAACCACCATGATTCGAAGCAGTGCAAATCCATCTGTAGACATGTACAATGTAGATAATCCAATTAGTCTTGTTGGTTATTTAGGTCGTGAACAATATGGAGATTTTCCTTTACTATATGGTCAGAAATTTAATGCTAGACCCATCGATGTAAAAAATAGTGGCATGCGATATCAAAAATCGACTGCTACTTATATTGAGCTAGGGGAAGATCGTAAATATGTATTTGCTGCAGAAGACAAAATGGTTTTTCCACGTGTTTGGGATTTAAGTAATGACCAAAACCACGCCGATTACTACGCTTATTTTTTAGGCATCAATAGACTTCAAGATGGCACGTATGAGCGTGCACCCAATCAAGTAGATAATATTAAATACTTTTTCCAGTATCAATTAAACTGGATGTATTTCAGGTATTTCATGTGGAACTTTTCAGGCAAACAAAATGATAACCAAGGTTTATTTGCAGGTAATGTAAGAGATGGTAACTGGATTACAGGTATTGCACCAATTGATCAATTATTATACGGTGACCAGTCTTCATTGCCTGATAGCTTAAAAAATAATAAGGCGCACAACAAACTTTTTGCACTTCCTTTTATTTTAGGTTTACTAGGCATGTATTTTCATTACAAGAAAAAGAAAACAGATTTTGGCGTTAACTTTTTAATGTTCTTTTTTACAGGATTCGCTATTGTACTTTATTTAAACCAGGCAGGATACCAGCCACGTGAGCGTGATTACGCATATGTAGGAAGCTTTTATGCATTTGCGGTTTGGATTGGCCTTGGTGTACTTATGGTAAAAGAATTATTAAGCAAATCTATCAATCAAGCAACTGCAGCATCGCTTGCAACTGTTGTATGTTTATTAGCAGTTCCAGCGTTAATGGCTAGCGAGGAGTGGGATGACCATGATAGAAGTAACAAAGTAATCGCTAGAGATTTAGCCAAAGATTATTTAGAAAGTTGTGCCCCAAATGCAATTTTATTTACGTTTGGAGACAATGACACCTACCCACTTTGGTATGCTCAGGAGGTAGAAGGTATTAGAAAAGATATTCGTGTTATCAACTATAGTTTACTGGGTATCGATTGGTATATCAATCAACTCCGTTACAAAGTAAATGAGAGCCCTGCTATTGATGTTATCTGGTCTGCAGATCAAATTGAAGGTAGCAAGCGTGATTATATCGAGTACAAGCCAAATGCATCTATGCCTGATGATAAGTTTTACAACTTATATGATGTCATGAAAAATTATGTAGGTAAAGACAATCCAGATAATGATTATAGCTTCCCTGTTAAAAATGTAACAGTTCCTGTAGATGTTGCTGCTGCTATCAAAAATGGCACGGTAAATGCAACTGATAGCATTTTAACTTCACTGGATTTTTCATTACCACGTAATGCGTTAATGAAAAATGAATCAGCGGTATTAAATATTATTGCATCCAATAATTGGAAACGTCCTATTTATTTCACCAATGCTGGCGCAGAGCTTGGCTTTGATCAGTATTTACGTAGAGATGGTTTAAGTTACCGTTTAGCGCCTGTTAAAAACAGCAGGGTTAACACCAATTGGATGTTAGATAAATTAACAAACAAGTTTGCGTTTGGTAATGCCGATAAGCCGGGTGTTTATTTTGATGAAGAAAATAGAAGACACTTAGGTGGTATCAGGTCTGCATATGCCGAACTTGCTATTGATTTGTCTGCAAAAAATAGAAAAGAAGAAGCAAGAGCTGTCCTAAATAAAGCAGACAAAATGTTGCATGAAAGCAATTTCGGATATGGCTTAACAAGCAGAGGAAATTTGCATAATAGAAATTCACTCTTATTTTTAGAAGCCTGTTATTTATCAGGAGATCAGGCACTTGTTCAAAAAGTAAGTGCTGCCGTTAAAAAAGATTTAGCGCAACAAGTTAATTATTACAATACTTTATCTGGCATGAAAGCCGATAATATGGCACAAGAAAAACAAACAGCTGAGGGTTATTTGCAAGCGCTAACACAAATGCAAACGATGTACAATCCATCTGTTGAAATTCCTGGTAAAGTAATGACGAAAGAAGAGAATAAATAGGATTAAATCATTTCCTTTAAATTGGCAACCACAACATCAATTTCATTTTTGGTGTTGTGTTTGCTAAAGGAAAACCGAACAGTTGTAATATCTGGATTGTTATTGATAGCCCTTATCACATGTGAGCCAGCATTGGCACCACTACTGCAAGCGCTTCCGCCACTAGCGCATATGTGGTGAATGTCTAAATTAAATAATAACATTTCACTTTTACTAGAAGCTGGGAAATTGACACTCAAAACGGCATATAATGAGCTCCCAATTGGATCGCCATTAAAAGTTACACCAGCAATATGTTGCTCAAGTTGCTCCATCATATACTGTTTAAGCCCATTTATATAGCTACTATCTTTTTCAAATTGCTCAGTGGCAATTTCTAGCGCTTTTGCAAAGCCAACAATACCATATAAGTTTTCGGTACCTGCACGCATATTGCGTTCCTGTGCACCACCATGCACGAAAGGTTTTATTTTAATGGATTCGTGTATGTATAATATACCTACACCCTTTGGGCCATGAAATTTGTGACCTGCGCCTGTGATAAAATGAACAGGTGTGTTTTTCAAATCAAATGGGAAATGCCCCACTGTTTGTACCGTATCACTATGAAAAATGGCATTATAGGTATTGCAAAGATTGCCAATTTGATGCAAATCAATCATGTTACCAATTTCATTGTTGGCATGCATGAGGGTCACCAAACATTTTTGCGTACTATTTTTTAGTAGTAATTCTAAGTCATCTAGATCAATATGTCCATTAGGCAAAAGCTTTACATAACTTAAAGATGCTGCTCCAATTTTATGTAAATGCTCAACCGTATGACTAGTAGCATGGTGTTCAATTATTGAAGAGATGATATGTGTACAACCTAAATCATAAACAGCAGCATGTATAGCGGTGTTGCTACTTTCGGTGCCACCACTTGTGAAAAATATTTCTGAAGGACGCGTATTTAATAACACCGCTACTTTTTTTCGCGCATTTTCTATGGCCAAGCGTGTTTCTCGGCCATAACTATAAATAGAAGATGGATTACCAAAATGGGTTGTCATATAAGGCATCATTGCCTCAAGTACTGCAGGGTCTAATGGTGTCGTGGCCGCATTGTCTAGGTAAATCCTTTCCATGTTTTCAAAGATAAGAATTTGTAATTTATTGAATGGAAACAGCCACTTCTTGGATGTCTTTCATTAGTTTTTGAGCAATATTGTCAGCCACGTTTTGAGAATTGCTTTCGGCGTAAATTCTGATAATTGGCTCTGTGTTGCTAGATCTTAGGTGCACCCAATCATGCTCAAAATCAATTTTTAAGCCATCTTCTGTGTTGATGGTGTGGTTCTTATATTTTTCTTTAAGGCTAGTAAATATTTTTTCTAGATCAATTCCTGGGGTAAGTTCTATTTTATTTTTACTCATAAAATAGTCGGGATAGGTGTTTCTAAGCTGTTGAACAGTTTTTTTCTCTATGGCCAAATGAGATAAAAATAAGGCAATACCAATTAATGCGTCTCTTCCATAATGTAGTTCAGGTACAATAATTCCACCATTTCCTTCACCTCCAATAACTGCATTTGTTTCCTTCATTTTCGCAACAACATTCACTTCCCCTACGGCGCTTGGTGTATACGTGCCACCATGCTTTTCTGTGATATCTCTGAGGGCTCTAGTAGAAGACATATTGCTTACTGTGTTTCCTTTTTTATTTTTTAAAACATAATCTGCAACAGCCACTAGTGTATATTCTTCTCCAAATAAAGTACCGTCTTCGCAAACAAAGCAAAGTCTATCCACATCAGGGTCTACAGCGATACCCATATTTGCGTTTTGTTTTAAAACTTCACTACACAATGCCCTTAAATTTTCGGGAAGAGGTTCTGGATTGTGTGCAAATTTGCCATTAACTTCTTCATTGATAACAGTAATTTGGTTTACACCAATTGCTGTTAATAATTGAGGAACGGCAAAAGCACCTGAACTATTAATGGCATCCACTACAATCGAAAAATTGCTACCAGCAATAGCCTCAACGTTTACGAGTGGATGTGCTAGAATTGCTTTGATATGCTCGTCTAATGCGGTATCATTTTTAGTGATACTACCTAAATGATCAACACCGGCAAAATTATAATTGTCTGCTTTTACAATCTCTAATAGGGTAGCACCATCGGCACCGCTAATAAATTCACCTTTATGATTCAGTAATTTAAGGGCGTTCCATTCTTTTGGATTGTGGCTTGCTGTTAAAATAATGCCACCAGCTGCTTTTTCAAATACAACTGCCATTTCTACAGTAGGCGTTGTGCTTAAGCCAAGGTCAATAACATCTATACCTAAACTTAATAGGGTATTTACAACCAGGGATTGTACCATTTCTCCACTTATTCTTCCATCTCTTCCAATCACTACTTTTTTATTACCCGCTGAGCTTGCTAAAAGCCATGAACCATATGCTGCTGCAAAACGAACAATGTCTAGTGGACTTAACGATTCTCCTGGGACACCTCCAATAGTGCCTCTAATGCCTGAAATGCTCTTAATTAATGCCATATCACTTATTCATTAAAGCTGCAAACATAAATCAAATTTGTTGCTTTGCTTACCCTAATTTCGCATGAGTTTTAAACATTTATATGCGCAAAAAGGGGTGGTTTTCAGATTGGTTTAATTCTAGCTATTATCACACATTGTATAAGCATCGTGATGACACGGAAGCTTTACAGTTTATTGATAATTTACTAGCTTATTTGAAGCCCTTGCCGCATGCCACAATGCTCGATATTGCTTGTGGAAAGGGTAGGCATAGTAAGGCTTTATTTGATGCGGGATTTGATCTTACAGGCATTGATTTGTCGCCTGCATCCATTGAGGCTGCATCAAATATGAAAACCAATGGGTTACATTTTTTTTGTCATGATATGCGTGAAACTTTTAAAGCCAATCATTTTGATTATGCCTTTAATTTTTTTACAAGTTTTGGTTACTTTGATACGCATGAAGAGCACCAATTAGCCATAAGTGCTATGGCAGCAAATTTAAAAGAGAATGGTACGCTTGTAATCGATTATTTAAATGTTGGATTGATCGAAGAAACGATCGGTAATGATGTGATGATCCAAATGGAACATTTGATATTTTACACCAAAAAATGGCAGGATGACCTCTATTTATTTAAAGAAATCAAGGTTGTTGATGCGGTGTCTCATGAAATTTTAGGCGTCTTTGAAGAGCGTGTTAGAAAATATAATCTACAAGATTTTACCGGATTTATGCAAAAAGCTGGATTGCAAATAATGACAATTTTTGGTGATTATCAGCTTCATGAATATGAACCTGAGCGGTCTGATAGACTCATTTTGGTAGCTCAAAAGCATTCAATTTCTTAGTATCTTTAATTATTAAGCAGTTGTTTATGTCTTCCATATTTCAATCCTTACAATCTTTTGATCAATCTTTGTTTGTATACATTAATCAGGTTGCTACGCATCCATTAACGGATACCCTAATGCCGTTTTTTAGAGAATCTACATTATGGATTCCTTTCTATTTATTTTTAATTGTTTTTGTATTTGTCAATTTTGGTAAAAAAGGTTGGGTATGGTTATTGTTTGCTTTTATTACGGTTCTACTAACGGATCAGTTTAGTAGTAGTATTATAAAAAATTGGGTACAACGTCCAAGACCTTGTGCCGATCCTTTACTCTATGGTCAAGTAAGGTTATTATTAGATCATTGTTCCGGCGGCTATAGTTTTACATCATCACACGCTACCAATCATTTTGGTGTAGCAACTTTTTTGTTTGTAACCCTTGGTCGTTATTTTGGCAATTGGAAATACCTCTTATTTATTTGGGCGGCACTTATTTGTTATGCTCAGGTATATGTTGGTGTGCATTACCCATTGGATGTTGTTTTTGGTGCACTACTTGGATTTCTGATTGGGCATTTTGTTTGTTGGGCATATCAAAAATCAGATCCATTACATATTAGCGCATGAATCAAAAGTTCTTCATTATTTCGTTAGTAGCCGCTTGTGTGGTATGCATAATAGGGATGCTTGGTATTCCATTAATTGACATCGATGCAGCACAATATGCCTCTATGAGTAGAGAAATGGCCAGTACAGGCAATTATTTACAACTCTATGATTTAGGCGTCGATTATTTAGATAAACCACCTTTACTATTTTGGTTGTCCTCTTTTAGTATCCAATTATTTGGGGTGTATGATTGGGCTTACCGTTTGCCTTCTATACTTTGTTTAGGTCTCGCAACATGGTCGGTTTATAGGTTTACAATTTTATACTACAATACTTTAACAGCGCAGTTGTCTGTTTTGGTGCTTGCTTCATCACAAGCATTTATTTTAATGGCTCATGATGTTAGGTGTGACACCATGCTCATGGGATTTGTGATGTTTAGTATTTGGCAGTTAGCAGCATGGTATCAAAGTGGTGCTTGGAAACATTTTGTGATGGCTTTTATTGGCATTGGACTTGGTATGTTAACCAAAGGGCCTATTGCCATTGTAGTTCCGGGGGTAAGTTTTGCGATACACTTTTTATTGCAGCGTAATTGGAAGCAGTTTTTCAGGTGGGAATATCTCATCGGTATTGTAATTGTAGGTATGCTACTTATTCCCATGAGTATTGGACTTTATACGCAGTTTGATCTACATCCAGGGAAAATCATTCATGGTGTACCCATAAACTCGGGGCTTCGTTTTTATTATTGGACACAAAGTTTTGGCAGGTATACCGGCGAAAATGTATTCAATGAAATGAATCATTTTACATTTTTATTAGAAAATATGCTTTGGAGTTTTTTGCCTTGGATATTTATATTTTTAATAGCACTAGTGATATCTATCAAAGACATTATAAAGGCTAAGTTTAAACTTCTAAGCCATCAGGAGTTTATTGCTGCGGGTGGATTTATTGCCACCTATTGTATGCTTGCAAGAAGTCAGGCGCAACTACCACATTATATTTTTGTAGTTCTGCCTCTCGCTGCCGTTGTTACGGCAAAGGGTTTGCACGCACTTTATTTTTCGGAAGGCTTTTTGAAACTTCAAAAAGCGCTACTCTATTTTCATGGATTTATATTTACATTATTATGGGCTGCTGCACTAATGATTGTATTTTTTGTATTTACAGATATGCCCCTTTATTTCAAAATAGTTACGTTAATGGGCAGTGTCTATTATTTATATTTATTGCTCCGCAATAAAGGGCAAACCCCAAAGTTTATTTCACTTGCATTATATACGATACTGGGTGTTAATTTTATATTAAATACTTCTTTTTATCCAAGGCTTTTAAAGTACGAGCTTGGTGTTTCTGCGGCAGCATTTATCCATCAAAATAAGCTCTCTAAACATAACATTTACTTGTACCAAATAGACGAGAGTAGGGCCCTTCATTTTTATGGTAATCATTCATTTGAAAGGATATTTGATAGCAGCCTGTTAAAGCCAGGTCAAATACTCATTACTAAAGCGTCGAGCTTCCCTCAGCTTCAGCAAAAATTTACAGGATCTATCATAATACATAAAAATGCTTATTTTGGGGTGAGTATGCTTACACTACCATTTTTAAATCCGGGAACAAGAGATAAGGAAGTAACCCCATATATTATCGTAACTTTGGCAAAGTAGATTTTCATCAAACGATACTACATCAATGACAGAGATTTTTATAATTCTAGGACTGATACTTATTAATGGGTTCTTTTCAATGGCCGAAATTGCGCTTGTTTCTGCGCGAAAGGCTAGGTTAGAGGCTCAAGCAGATAAAGGTGATGTAGATGCTAGAAGGGCGCTTAAGTTAGCCAACCATCCCGACACATTTTTATCTACCATACAAATTGGCATTACCCTTGTGGGTGTTTTAACAGGTATTTATTCGGGAGGTACATTTAAAGAACCGCTTACAAATTGGTTTACTCAATTTTCATTCATTGCCCCTTATGCCCAAACAATAGCAACACTGCTCATTGTAATACTTTTGACCTATGTTTCTTTGGTACTTGGTGAACTCGTTCCAAAACGAATTGGATTGAGTAACCCAGAAGGGATTGCAAAATCGGTGTCAGTAGTGATGCAATCGGTTACATTTATTATGTATCCATTTATATGGTTGTTAAGTGCATCATCTCATTTAATCATGCGTATTTTACGTATGAAGCCAAATGACAATCAGGTAACAGAAGAAGAAATTAAAGCCATTATTAGTGAAGGTACCGAGCAAGGAACTATTGAGGAGGCAGAGCAAGAAATTATTGAAAGGGTTTTTCATTTAAGTGATAGAAACATTACATCACTTATGACACACCGAAGTGATATTTTATGGTTGGAATCAACTAAAACTGTTGCTCAAGTAAGGGCTAGTATGCCACAAAGTTTACATTCGATGTATCCTGTTTGTGAGGGGAGTATTGACCAGATTAAAGGGGTTGTATCACTCAAAGATTTATTTGTTGCTAATGGTGATCAACTCCTGCGTGAAATTGCCAAAGATGCAAAATATGTTCCAGAAAATAACTCGGCTTATCAGGTTCTAGAAAGTTTTAAGCAGTCAAAAATACACCACTGCTTTATTGTAAATGAATACGGATCTATAGAGGGTTTGATTACGCTAAACGACATACTAGAAGCCATTGTAGGAGATATACCACAAGAGGAAGATCATGATTTTGAAATTTTAAAGAGAGCCGATGGTACTTATTTAATTGATGCCCAACTTCCCTTTTATGATTTCTTAAGTTATTTTGATAAAACAGAATTTATGCTCCAAGGTGATCAGGAATTTGATACACTAGCAGGCTTTATCATTCATTCTTTGGAAAAAATACCAAAAACTGGAGAAACACTTTCTTGGAAGACTTTCACGTTTGAGATTGTAGATATGGATCAGCACCGCATCGATAAAATTCTTGTAACGCTTAGTGAAAAGGATTAATTAAAAAGTAAAATTCGCGGTTCTACTCGGGTAGTCCAATTTATACGTTTTTTCTGTTCCTTTACTTTTAACATGTATGATATTGACCTGTGTATTTTCTAAATCGTATAAAATATCACAGTCTACTCTAACGGTGTTGGCACTATTAATATTTTGTGCTTCAAAATAACACCAAGTACTTTCTTTTTGCTGTTCAAAACCAATGATGGTGTATTTGATAGGCGTTCCATTTACCAAAATAGTCAAATGCTTCGACATGTATTTTTGAATTTCTTCATGTACAAAAGTCCTATTGGCGGGTTGTAAAATATCTATTTTGGTAGTGGTATATTTTTGAAGGGTTTTTTCTAAGTCCTCGTTAAAAATGCGAACGCTCATTTCAATGCTTCTCTCTTTTGGATTATGGGTAATATCAATAACGGATACGAAAAATGGGTGTAAAATTGCCAGAAGGCTTGTGAGCGTCCAATGAATTAGTATATTTACCATAGTGTCCTAATCTAGTCAACAAATGTCTAACTAAAATTTGATTTTTATGCATGAGTTTTGGATGTATGTCCAAATAGGATTCAATCATATCGCCAATTTGTCTGGCATGGATCATATTTTATTTGTAGCTGCTTTATGTATTAGGTATCAACTGCCCGATTGGAAAAAGTGGTTGATACTTGTTACTGCTTTCACCATTGGTCATTCGATTACTCTTGTTTTGAGTGTATTCAATTACCTTGATTTCTCAACCAATTGGATTGAATTTTTTATTCCAGTGACTATACTTATTACATCAATTAGTAATATGTTTGTCAAGAAGTTTAGTTTTAATACCAAATTTCCTGTCATCTACTTTTTTGCCCTATTTTTTGGCCTAATTCACGGGTTAGGATTTAGTTTTTACCTAAAAAGCCTTTTAGGTATATCCCAAAATATTGCTCCAGCCTTACTGGCCTTTAATTTAGGACTCGAAATAGGCCAAATTTTGATTGTGATGGCTATTTTAGTTATTTCATTTATATTCGTAATGCTTTTAAAGGCACCCCGAAGAGACTTTATTTTGATTGTCAGTGGTGGCATTCTTGCACTTTCTCTTCAAATGGCCATTGAGCGGTATTTTAATCTTTAATCATTTATGCTATGAAGCAATTTTTTGCATTTTTAATGTTTGTTGTAGTGAGCACTGTGTCAATTGCACAAAACATTCAAAACAACCCAACTTCAAACCACGGAAACAAGTTTGAGCAGTTAGGAACTATTTTATCTACGCCCAACGAGTATCGTACAGCGAGTGGAGCACCTGGACCAAAATATTGGCAACAACGTGCCGACTATAACATCAAGTGTGAGCTTGATGAAGCCAACCTTTTATTAAAGGGAAGTGAAACCATCACGTATTTTAATAATTCTCCTGATGCGTTAACGTATTTATGGTTACAGCTTGATGAAAATGAGCATAGCACGGTAAACAAAGCTGATTTCGAGGACGGAAGTTCTCTACGTCAAGTTTCACAATCTTCTATCAAAGCTTTAGAAGATGCAAAAAAAGACAATGGCTATGGTCATATTATTTCTAAAATTACAGACGCTACAGGTAAGGCTTTAAAATACACCATCAACCAAACAATGATGCGTGTTGATTTGCCAACAACACTATTACCTGGTCAAAAGTTTGTTTTTAATATCACATGGTCTTACAAAATTTCTGATCGTTTGGTATTTAGAGGCAGAGGCGGTTACGAATTGTTCCCTGAAGATGGTAACAGCGTGTTTACCATGGCACAATGGTTCCCAAGACTTTGCGTATACTCTGATTTTCAGGGTTGGCAAAATCACCAGTTTACTGGTAGAGGCGAGTTTGCTTTAACTTTTGGTAATTACAATGTATCTATTACAGCTCCTGCCGACCACGTAATTATGGGTACCGGAGAGTGTCAAAACTATGCGCAGGTTTTAACACCAGCACAGTTAGCACGTTGGAAGACTGCACAAACTGCAAAAGATGTAGTAGAAGTAGTAACATTAGAAGAAGCAAAAAATGCTGAAAAGCAAAAAAGCACTGCTAAAAAAACTTGGGTGTTTAAAGCAGATAATGTGCGTGACTTTGCATGGACAGCGAGCCGTAAGTTTGTTTTTGATGCGATGCCAACTTATGTAGAAGGCAAGAAAGTGATGTGTATGAGTGGCTACCCTAAAGAAGCATACAATTTATGGAGAAGATATTCTACTAAAGTAGTAGCACATACCATCCGTTCTTATTCTAAATTTTCAATTCCTTATCCATATCCAGTAGCTCAAAGTATTGAGGCTTCTAATGGTATGGAATATCCAATGATTTGTTTTAACAACGGTCGTACCAACAAAGATGGTACCTACAGTGAGGCTACAAAGCTTGGCATGATTGGTGTAATCATTCATGAAGTAGGACATAATTTCTTCCCGATGATTGTGAACTCTGATGAGCGTCAATGGTCTTGGATGGATGAAGGGTTAAATACTTTTGTTGAATATCTAACAGAAGAATTATTTGACAACAAATATCCTTCTCGTAGAGGACCTGCTTTTGGAATTGTGGATTATATGAAAGCGCCTAAAGATCAGTTAGAGCCAATTATGACTAATAGTGAAAACATTATTCAGTTTGGACCTAATGCGTATTCTAAGCCAGGTACCGGTTTAAACATTTTACGTGAAACCATTATGGGTAGAGAGCTATTTGATTTTTCTTTTAGAGAATATGCAAGACGTTGGGCATTCAAACATCCAACACCTGCAGATTTATTTAGAACCATGGAAGACGCTAGTGCTGTAGATTTAGATTGGTTTTGGAGAGGTTGGTTTTATAGCATCGAAGCTTGTGATATCGCCATAGATTCAGTAGCACATGCGGTATACGATGCTGCAGCGCAACCACGTGGTGGTGGCATGGGTGGTAGAGCAGGTGGCATGAAAATGTCAATTGACAAACCAACTGTAAATAGTTTTGAAGACGTTTCTAAAATTAGAAACAGAGAAGACAAGTCTATCATATTTGCGACCGATGCTGATACTTCATTAAGAGATTTTTACTGGCGTTATGCAAGAGGTATTGAGCCTTATGATGCTGAAACTAAAAATAGCATGCCTTCTTTTGGTACACCAGAAGTATTATCTGATGAAGAAAAAGCAAGCTACAGCAATGTACATTTATATGAAATCACTTTTACAAATAAAGGTGGACTTGTAATGCCAATCATTGTAGAATTTACGTACAAAGATGGTACTAAAGAAACAGAGCGTATTGGTGCGCAAATCTGGCGTAAAAATGAAAATAAAGTAGCACGCGTATTTATGACGCGTAAAGAAGTTACGAGCATTAAATTAGATCCAATGCGTGAAACTGCAGATATCAATGAAACCAATAATTTCTGGGGTAATGTAAGTGCAGAGCCTAGTAAGTTTACTTTGTTCAAGCAGCGTTCACTTGGTAGAGGTCAGTCATTTGGATTAAATCCAATGCAAGCCGCTCAAGAAAAGAAAAAACAATAAAAGATAACAACTAATTAAAGCCACTTGGATTATCTTCAAGTGGCTTTTTTTATTAAACCATGCTTATGAAAAACATTGTATCCATTTTTGTATGTTTATTTTTTACGATCGCTTCAAATGCTGCACGCGTTGATACGATTGTAGTGTATAGTAATGCTATGCATAAAAACATCAAGGTTTCTGTGGTAATTCCAGACAATGCAACAAAGCAAACTGGAGCAAAATTTCCAGTTGTGTATTTATTGCACGGGTATAGTGGCAATCATGGGAGCTGGCTAAAAGATGCGCCACAGCTGCAGTCTAGAGCAGATCAATACCAGGTGATGTTGGTTTGTCCTGATGGGGGATATGGTAGTTGGTATTATGATAGCCCCATCAATGATTCTATCAAATACGAAACATTTATAACGAACGAATTACTGCCTTACATTGATTCGCATTTTCCAACATCTGCAAACAAAGACCACCGAGCCATTACGGGGTTAAGCATGGGTGGACATGGTGGATTATTTTTAGGAATGCGCCATGCTACTTTATTTGGTAATGCGGGTAGTGTTTGTGGGGGTGTTGATATTAGACCATTTCCAAATAGTTGGGATATTAAAAAATCATTGGGAACGATAACGGATCAACCTCAAAATTGGGAAGATTATTCGGTCATTAATATTGCTAAAAATTGTAAACCAGGACTGCTACATATTATTATTGATTGTGGGGTGTCAGATTTCTTTATTGATGTTAACAGGTCGTTGCACCAGGTGCTACTAACAAATAAAATTGATCATGACTACACCGAAAGACCTGGTGGGCATAATAAAGCTTATTGGAGTAACAGTATAGATTATCAGCTACAATTTTTTAGTAAACAATTTATAGCAGCAATCAAATAAAGGATTAGCCACCGGTTTTACCATCTACTATTTTTTTGCCTTTGTTTTTCTTTTGAAACTCGAGCACTTCTTTAGGTATCACTTTTTTAGTGGCCGTATCGGACTTTGATTTTGTCGTGCCCAAATTTGGCAGCGTAGTACTTGTGTTGGAACTGTCTTCTTTTTTTATATTTGGATCTTGTAAAACATCCAGTATCCAGTTTTCAGTTCTTAATCGTTGACCTGTGAATGGGTCGTATATTTTCCAGGTGCCGTGCTTCAGGGAGGCCCCCGTTGTTTTTACAATCACTTTTTCGTACATATTTGGGTTATTGATATCTTGAACATCAATAGTATCGTATGGTTTAGAAGGATCAATAGCTTTCCATGATTCCTCTCTTTCAATACCTTGAATTGCTAAATAGGTACACAATCCATTTTTTAATCCCCATTTATAATTTTCGATGGCTAATGGGTCGCCCATTAAATTAAATCGGCGCCAAGTACCTTCTTTTTTATCGTTAACAAATAGACCTTCCTCCACATAACCTCTTTCGCCTCTAATAGGAGGTGTTTCCAGTTTCCATTTGCCTCTTTTTATGCCGCTGGCTTCAGTGCAGTTAAGGGTATCACCTTTTGAAGTAATTCTAAAGGTTTTGCACTGCCCGTTAACACTGCTGTAAAATAGTATAGAAAAAAGTACAAAAAGAAGGCGCATTTTCTTACATTTAATCAGTTAAAAATACAAATTATAAGTACGATTATGAGAAAAATACTCAGTTTTTGCCTTTTGCTAACATTGTCGTTGTATGGTACAGCACAAATCAAGCCTACCACTGCTTCAGAAAGATTATCCTCCTTTGAACAGCGTAAAAAACTCTTGGAAGCATCTACCATTAATGGAACGGCCTTTAGAAACATTGGACCTAGTGTTATGAGTGGAAGGGTTGTTGACATGGCTGTTAACCCAGAAGATCCCACCAATTTTTATGTAGCTTATGCAACAGGTGGACTATGGCATACCATTAACAATGGTCAAAGTTTTACATCTGTATTTGATTCAGAAGCTATTTTAACCATTGGTGCGATAGCAGTGAATTGGAAAAGTAATATTATTTGGGTGGGAACTGGTGAAGTAAATAGTAGTAGATCATCGTATGCTGGTATTGGTGTTTATAAATCTAGCAATGGTGGTAAGTCTTGGGATTACCTTGGTCTTCCTGAAAGTCATCACATTGGCAAAATTGTGATTGATGAAAAGGAACCCAATACAGCTTGGGTTGCAGCTTTAGGTCATTTGTATTCACCAAATAAAGAGCGTGGCGTTTACAAAACCACAGATGGTGGAAAAAACTGGAATCAAACTTTATATGTAGATGCAAATACAGGTGCCGTTGATTTAGATATCGATTCAAAAAATCCATCTGTATTATATGCTGCTATGTGGTATAAAACTAGAACGGCCTCTAACTTTGAAGAGTCTGGCAAAACCAGTGGTATTTATAAAAGTATAGATGGTGGAAATACTTGGAAACAATTGAATACGCCAAGTTCTGGATTTCCAAATGGTGATGGTGTTGGAAGAATTGGTTTAGCCGTATATCCACAAAACCCTAATACTGTATTTGCAGTTGTAGATAATAATTTTCACCAACCTGAAACCGCATTAAAAAGTACCACCGATACAACAAGGTATGTTTTAAGAGATTTCAAAGATTTAAATAAAGAACAATTTGCTGCACTCGATGATAAAAAGTTAAATGCATTTGTTAAGTCACCACGCAACCAACTGCCTACTAAGTATTCGGCTGCTAGTATTAAAGAGGCTGTAAAAAATGGGACATTGGCGCCTACTTGTATTTGGGATTATTTATATGATGCCAATACGGCACTTTTTGAAACACCCATTTATGGTGCCGAATTATATAGAAGTGATGATGGTGGTGCGAGCTGGAAAAAAACACACGATAAAACCATTGGTATTTATAGTACTTATGGCTATTATTTTGGAAAAGTATTTGTGAGTCCTACCAACGATAAAAAAATTGCATTAACGGGTGTAGGTGTTGTGTTAAGTACCGATGGCGGAAAAAACTTCAAAGAAATTGGTAAAGAAAATGTGCACGCAGATCATCACTTTGTTTGGATGAATGGAAAGCGTGATAGCCACATGATTATTGGAAATGATGGTGGCTGTAATATTACCTATGATGATGGGGAACATTGGTTTAAAGCCAATACACCTGCGGTTGGACAATTTTATAATATTGCAGTTGATATGGCCAAGCCTTACAATGTATATGGAGGACTTCAAGACAATGGCACATGGTATGGTTCAAGTATGAACAAAGAAAATTATGATTGGTATGATAGTGGTCATAATCCATTTACAGGAATTAATGGAGGTGATGGCATGCAAGTACAAGTAGATTTCAGAGACAATAAAACCATTTATAGTGGCTCTCAATTTGGTGCATATTCTCGTCAAAATTTAGTAACCAAAGAAAGAAAATCGGTAAGACCTTCTCGTGATTTAGGAGAAACAGCACTTCGTTACAATTGGCAAACACCTATTTTGTTAAGTAGACACAATCAAGATGTATTTTATTATGGAAGTAATAAATTTCATCGTTCATTAAACAGAGGTGATAGTTTAGTGACGCTTAGCGCAGATTTAACCTCCAATCCTACACAAGGAGATGTTCCTTTTGGAACTTTAGCAACCATGAGTGAAAGCCCTATTAAATTTGGACTTGTTTATGTAGGTTCTGATGATGGTAATGTTCAAGTTACTAAAGATGGTGGTTATACTTTTTCACTATTAAATAAAGGGTTACCAAAGGGCTTATATGTAAGCAGGGTAGTAGCGAGTGCTTTTAATGAAGCTAGAGTGTATGTAACTTTAAACGGCTACCGTAACGACCATTTTAACGCGTACGTATACCGTTCTGATGATTATGGCAGCACATGGAAACAAATCATGAAAGACCTTCCTGTAGAGCCTGTAAACGTTATTAAAGAAGATGTTGCCAACGAAAACGTTTTATATGTTGGTACAGATGGTGGCCTCTATGTAAGTATGGATGGCGGTAATAGCTCTATGATGTGGAATAAGGGTTTACCTGCAAGTGTACCTGTTCATGACATTGCAGTTCATCCGCGTGACAATGAAATTATTTTAGGTACGCACGGTAGAAGTTTGTACATCGCAAAATTAGAAGCCTTACAAAAAGCAGCGGCATCTAAAGCAAAAAAGTAGAAAAAATAAAATTATAAAAGACATCTATTATAAAACACGCACTATTCGGTGCATGTTTTATTTTGTACATACCCACGCCATTTTTCAACTGCAGTGAGCATATCTGTTGGTATAGCAGCATCAAATTTCATAAATTCATTGGAGGTAGGATGAACAAAACCAAGTGTGGTAGCATGGAGTGCGCATCTAGCGCATGCATCAAAACAGTTGTCTACGAACTGTTTATATTTGGTATAAATGGTTCCTTTTAAAATACGGTCTCCTCCGTATTCGAGGTCATTAAATAAAGTATGGCCAATATGTTTTAAGTGAACCCGTATTTGATGTGTTCGGCCTGTTTCTAACACACAACTAATAAGTGTTACATAATTGAATCTTTCTAAAACGGTATAATGGGTAATAGCGTGTTTACCGGTATCGCCTTCTGGATAAGCGTCAAATGTTTTTCTATTTTGTTTGTGGCGCGCAATATGTGCTTCAATGGTTCCACTGTCTTCAATGACATCGCCCCAAACAAGCGCCGTATATTTTCTTTCTACAGTATGGTTAAAAAATTGTTTGGCCAAATGAGCGGCCGCTTCTGCAGTTTTTGCAAGCACTATTAATCCAGTTGTATTTTTATCGATACGGTGTACAAGACCAAAACGTGGCAATGATTGTTCGTCGATGTTTGGATTTTGTTGTTGCAAATAATAAGCCACACCATTTAAAAGCGTACCCGTATAATTTCCAACACCCGGATGAACCACCATATTTGAAGGTTTATTAATAACCATCACGGCGTCATCTTCAAAAACAATATTGAGCGGAATATCTTCAAGTTTTAAAGCATGTGTTTCTGGATTTACCAGACTCATGATTAAAATTTCGTCTCCGGGTCTTACCTTATAATTGCTTTTAACATTTTTGCCGTTCACCGTTAAAAAACCGGCTTCTATACTTTGTTGGACCTTGCTTCTGGTGGCCCCTTCCATATGTGTTTGAACCCACTTGTCTATGCGAAACGGTTCTTGCCCCTTATCTATAACAAAGGTTTTTCTTTCATAGAGGGTTTCTGCGCCTTCTTCATTAAATAAATCAATATCCGGTTCCATACTTGCAAAAATAGCCCCAAACCTTCCTACTTTTGTGCAATGCAGCAGGAAGTTTTTTTTGAGGACTTGGGTACCCGGAAGTATAAAGAGGTTTGGGCGTATCAAGAGTCTTTATTAAGCGCCAACTCGGCAATCAAGGCGAATTACCGGAATCAAACTGAAATACCTGTAATGGAGTGGCCTACAAAAAATCACTTATTATTTGTGGAGCATCCGCCCGTATATACATTGGGTAAAAATGGCAATGCTGCAAATGTGCTCATGACCACTGCATTTATGGAGGCCAATGGTATCGACTATTTTCATATCAATAGAGGTGGCGATATCACTTTTCATGGACCAGAGCAACTAGTGGGTTATCCCATTTTGGATTTGGAAAAATTTAAGACTGACCTTGGTTGGTACCTCCGTAGTTTAGAAGAAGTGATCATACAAACACTCGCGCATTATGGTGTTGAGGCAGGAAGAAGTGTTGGTGAAACTGGGGTTTGGTTAGATCCTGACAATAAAAAATTAGCACGCAAAATTTGTGCAATGGGTATTAAGTGCAGCCGCTGGATTACCATGCACGGATTTGCATTAAACGTAAATACTGATTTGGCTTATTTTAATAATATTGTTCCATGCGGCATACCTGATAAACAAGTTACGTCTTTACAAAAAGAACTAGGTCGTGCAGTGCCCATACAGGAAGTAAAAAATCTTGTCAAACAAAATTTCGAGCAAATTTTTGGTGCTACTTTAATAGTTTAACGTTCCTTTTTTAAAGGAACGGTTTCCTTGAAGTCCGCCCGAATGTATCAGTAGTATTTTTGATAAAGGTTTAAACTTCCCTTTGGTACCAAGGTCTCCAACAGCATACATTAATTTTGCAGTGTATACAAAATCTAGTGGGACCTCCATATTTTTATAGCATTCATTCATGTATTTGATAAGTGCTGGTGTATGTTTTGCATAGCCTCCAAAATCATAACCATGTATGATTTCAAAGTTCTTTTTAGATTCTTCTGTGGTCAATAATGCGTTTATTTCTGTGTCAATAGAAAAATTATTTTTTAGTACACTTATGCCAATTATTTTTTGATGTGGTGCTGCTGCTTTAATGATTCCGGCCATCATAGTGCCTGTTCCTACTGCACAAATAATGGTGTCAAAACTTAGGGTGTTTTTAATTTTCAAAAGAGTACTAGCTCCTTCGGCACCCTTTATTCCATAACCACCTTCTGGTATCCATGCCCAATCTGCGTGCATGTTTTCCTTCATAATTTTATCGTAATCTAAAAATTCTGCTCTTGAAATAAAATGAAGGGTCATGCCATTTTCCATGGCATCGGTTAGTGTAGGTGACAGGGTTGTTGGCTTTTCACCTCTAATAAATCCTACTGTTTGTAGCCCCATGCTAGCGCCATATTTTGATGTGGCTACAATATGATTGGAATAGGGCCCACCAAAAGTGGCCAAGGTAGTTTTGCCAGCTGCAATAGCGTCACTAACATAAAATTGTAGTTTAAACCATTTATTCCCACTAACCACGGGGTCTATTAAATCGGCTCTTAATATACTGATAGCCATCGTGTTATTACAAAACGCAGGGATATGTTGTATATAAATATTATTAATATTCATTTGTAATATATGTCTACAATTTTAAAGAATGATTTAGCTTCGCAGCCCTTAATATTCTCTTATGAAACCAACTTTAGTGATTCTTGCTGCCGGTATGGCAAGCCGTTACGGTAGCATGAAGCAAATTCAGTCTTTTGGACCTAGTGGCGAAACTATCATGGATTATTCAATTTATGATGCTATCGAAGCAGGTTTTGGTAAAATAGTTTTTATTATCAGAGAAGAATTTAGTGAGCAATTTAAGTCAATTTTTGAGCCAAAGCTTAGTGGTAAAATTGCTACCGATTATGTGTACCAGCATTTAGCTGATTTTATAGAAGGAAAAAACGTAACGCCAGAGCGTGTAAAGCCTTGGGGTACTGCACATGCTGTGCTTTGTTGCAAAGGAAAATTAAATGAGCCATTTGCAGTGATCAATGCCGATGATTTTTACGGTAAAGATGCATTTGTACAAGCAGCCGCTTTTTTAAACAACCAGTGCAATGACCAAACCTATTCAATTATTGGATATGAATTAGGCAAAACATTAAGTGATAATGGTACGGTGAGTAGAGGGGTTTGTAGTGTAGATGCTAATGGTAATTTACTAGACATTAATGAGCGTACAAAAATATTTAAGAATGAAGATGGTGTTATTGTTTATGAAGACAACGATCAGTTGTTTCCGTTAACTGCAGATACCATTGTAAGTATGAACTTTTTATGTTACCCGCCAAGTTTTGTGGCGCTATGTGAATCTGAATTTTCTAAATTTTTAGATACACAAGGGATGGAATTAAAATCTGAATTTTTCTTACCTTCTGTAACAAAGCATTTTGTAAATGCGAAACTAGGTAATGTAAAAGTAGGTACTACTTGTGCGAGCTGGTTTGGTGTTACTTATAAAGAGGATGCACCTGTTGTACAAGCAAGCATTTCAAGTTTAGTAGAAAAGGGCTTGTATCCTAGTAATTTATGGGGATAGAAAAGTAAGCGTTTGATTTGCTTATTTATCAAAAGACTTTACATAATACACGCAAGATTCAAGTGTTGCAATTTGTTTTTTGCGAGACATCCTGCTAATATTAGATCGTGTAGATATTTTTATGTCTTTACTTCCTTCGTTAGAAGCGTTGTAGTCATTAACTACTTTGTATATGTTGTTGGACTTAAGTGCAAATACAACACCTTCTAATTGCGCTTCTCTTGTGCTCACTACACCAATTACCTCGCCAGCATTATCAAATACCGGTGCGCCAGAGTTACCAGGGTTGGCACTCATTTGTAATTGATAGGAAAGTGAATCTCCTTCGTAACCACTTCGAGCACTTAAATAACCAGTACCATAAACGATTTCATTTCTTGGATAACCAAGTGTAAATATTTCTTCCCCTAAATCGGTGGTTGATTTGCGAATAGAATATGGAAGCGATTTTTTTGATGTAAAATCAGCGTCGTTAATTTTCAAAATTGCTAAATCTTTTTCTTGATCTAGTAGGGCTATTTCGGCAACATATTCTTTACCATTATTGTCAACCACAATAGCGCCAGATCCTTTTATAACGTGGGCGTTAGTAACAATAAAACCTTTGGCGTCAATTAAAAATCCCGAACCACCACTAATAAATTTTACGCCAGCTGGTAATTTACTTTTAACCTCGTTGATAAGTTTGCCTTGGTATTGCTGACTCTTTTTAATGGCCGCGATATCATTGCTTAATTGTTGAATTTGGTTGTTGTGGCTAACTGGAGAAATGTATAATGCAAGTCCACTTATAAATAAAGCGATTACGCCACCCACAGATGCAGCGATGGCTGCCACTCTTTTGTACTTGTGAAATAATTGTATAACCTGCGCACCTCTTGAAACCTCATTGGTATTTGAAATTTCGCCACGCTCTAATAAATTTTGGTGTGTTTGAGCAAGTGTTTGCTTGATAGATTTAATGGCGCTAAACTGGTTTATTTGTTGTAAGAACATAGCGTGTTCCACAACCATTTGGTCAATTTCAGGGGTATTTTTACGAACCAATTCAAAAGCCGTTTTTTCCTGTGCATCCATTTGGTTGCTCAGGTACTTTTCGATGGTTTCTAATAATATTAAATCTTCCATTTTTAATTATTCTGTGTTACTTACTCTCCAATGTTGTATTGCGCAAAAAACAATTTTTTAAGGCGCATTAAACATTTATACTTCTGGTTTTTGGCATTGTCGGAGTTGGTATACCCGAATTCCGATGCCAAAGCTTGCATGTCCATTTTTTGAAGGTAGTAGCCTTCTAATAGACTTTTACAAGGTTCGCCTAAGCTTTTGAGTGCCCGATCCATAATAGCAAAGGCGGCGTCGTGTTTAGCGTGTTCTTCAAGATCATCATCTACAGATAAGGTTTCTTCCAAATTATCAACAGGGTGCGAAAAGCGCCCCATTTGTTGCAATTTTTTGAGCCATAACCTGCGACATACCGAGTAGATGTATGTTTTAATTTGACAGGTTAAGACAAAAGACCCAGTTTGTGCTTTTTCATAGAGGGTGATCATTGCTTCCTGAAAAACGTCTTTTGCATCGTCATAAGTGCCATTGTTAGCTAAAATGAATGCCTGTATGGTACTGAAGTTCTCTTTGTAGAGTTGTTCAATAACAGCGGAATCATTGCTCGCCAGACCCTTTAATAATGCTTGTTCGTTACTCGTAGCTTTCACTAAATACTGCTTTTAATACGCTTTAGGGTATAAAAGTAACCCAATATAGGCCGAAATCTTTTTTTTCAAAAAAAAATGGGTTCATGGGTTACCTTTTTACCCCTTCCAGTATTAATAAGCACATTCATTCAAACAAAAACCCAAAAAAATGAAAAAAGTATTCGCAATCCTAGCTGTAGTAGCTTTCGTAGCATGTAACTCAGGTGAAAACAAAGAAGCAACTGCAGATACAACTGCTGTTGATACAACTGCTGTATCTATGGATACAACTGCTGTAGACACAACTGCTGCTGCTGGTGATACAACTCAGCACTAATTCGTAAAAACATTCGCTAGATTGTTTATGACCTCAAAGGTCAAAAGCTAGCTTGCCGGTTTCAACAATCTACAAGATTTTCATATGGCAAGCAATCGTAAATAGCCTTCTTGTTTCTACAAGAGGGCTTATTTTTTAGAAATACTACAATTGGTTTTTGTTGAGAGGTATGCCCTAGGTCCTAAATAACTAAAGTTTGTTAGTTTAATTAATTAGCGCAACTTGTTTTATTACGTGTTTTATTTACCTATATTTGAAATGCAATGAAACAAATATTGTCAAATACCTGGTTTAGTTTCTATTATTATTACTTCTTTACTAAAAGGAGCCGGGTATTATATGTATTAGCGTAACAAAAAATTTTTACATACAATCCCGGCCAACTGGCCGGGATTTTTTTTAACTATATGCCAACAAAAAATAAAATATCAAGAAAGCCTGTAAATGAACTGGGTATTGCTATTCAGGGATATGAGGGTAGTTTCCATCAGGTAGCAGCGCGTACCATATTTGGTAATGAAGTGGAAGTAGTGCCTTGCGCTAATTTTAGAGATCTTGTAAAAGTAGCAGAGAATAAAAAAGAATCGGCGGGCGCCATGATGGCCATCGAAAATTCTATTGCAGGTAGCATCTTGCCCAATTATAATTTACTACTCGGTTCTAAATTAAAAGTAACTGGCGAAGTGTACTTGTCTATCAGTCAAAATTTACTCGTTAATAAAGGAGTGCAATTAGCTGATATTAAAGAGGTGCACAGTCATCCCATGGCACTTTTGCAATGTTTAGATTACCTCGAAAAAAACAATTGGAAACTGGTAGAATCGGAAGATACCGCGCTTAGTGCAAAACATGTGCAGCAGCACCGGTCTAAACATGTTGCAGCAGTAGCTAGTAAATTAGCAGCCGAGCTTTTTAACTTAGATATTATTGGCCCAGATATTCAAACGCAAAAAAATAATTTTACGCGTTTTTTAGTACTAGAGCGAACTACAGATGTAGTAGAAGATCCACTTGCAAATAAAGCGTCTATTTATTTTCAAACCAACCATACCAAAGGTGTTTTGGCTAAAGTGCTTACGCAAATTGCAAAGTATGATGTAAACTTGACCAAGTTGCAAAGCATGCCTATTCCAGGAAGTAATTTTAAGTATGGTTTTTTTGCTGATATGGAATTTGCTCAACGTAAAAAATTAGATCAAGTACTTGCTGCAATAACTGAGTTAACCAATAGTGTAAAAATATTTGGAATTTATCAGAAAGGAAAAATGCAAAAGGGTTAATATAAAATTGGATTCTTATGAACATGCAAACGTCAAGTAGATTAGAAGGGATTGGTGAATATTATTTTTCACAAAAACTCCGTGAAATAGAGCAGTTAAATAAAGAGGGTAAGCAAATTATTAATTTGGGTATTGGAAGCCCCGATCTAGCGCCGCATCCGGATGTTATTAAAGTGCTGCAAGAAACTTCAGCTGCAGACAATGTACATGCGTATCAGTCTTATAAAGGTTCTCCCATACTACGAAATGCCATTAGTAGTTTTTATAAAAAATGGTATGGAGTTATTGTGGATCCGGATACAGAAGTATTGCCGCTCATTGGAAGTAAAGAGGGTATCATGCACATTTGTATGACCTATTTAAATACTGGTGATCAGGCGCTCATTCCTAACCCCGGTTATCCAACCTATAGCAGTGCTGTAAAACTAGCAGGTGGCGATCCTGTTTACTACGATTTAACCCTTCAAAATAATTGGGAGCCAGATTTAGAAGCACTCGAAAAAACAGATTTGTCTAAAGTAAAATTAATGTGGGTGAATTATCCGCATATGCCAACGGGACAAATTCCATCAGTTCGTTTTTTTGAATCACTCATTGCTTTTGCAACCAAGCACCAGATATTAATTTGTCATGATAATCCGTATAGTTTTATTTTAAATGAAACACCACAAAGTTTATTGGCTATTAAGGGTGCTAAAGAAGTAGTGGTAGAATTAAATTCTTTAAGTAAGAGTTCCAACATGGCGGGCTGGCGCGTGGGTATGTTGGTAGGAAAAAAAGAAAGAATTGACGAAGTGTTGCGTTTCAAATCCAATATGGATAGTGGTATGTACTTGCCAATACAACTCGCTGCTGCAAAGGCGCTCAGCTTAGATAAAGATTGGTACGATAGCATCAATGTTATTTACAAAGCACGAAGACAAAAAGTTTTTGAGATACTTGATCTTTTGAACTGTACGTATTCAAAAACGCAGGTAGGTATGTTTGTATGGGCAAGTGTTCCAACTTCTTATACAGATGGCTATGCAGTTAGTGATCAGGTTTTATATGACGCTGGTGTTTTTATTACACCGGGTGGTATTTTTGGAACTGGTGGAAACCATTTTATTCGAATTAGTTTGTGTGCACCGGTAGCACGTTTTGAAGAGGCTATCACAAGAATTAAAAATGCAGGGATTGGAAATAAATAATTAAAAAATGATTGTAACTATAATTGGTACGGGTTTAATTGGTGGTTCCATGGCGCTTACTTTAAAAGAGAAGGGTCTTGCGGTAAAAGTGATTGGTGTGGATGCGAGTGAAGATCATTTGACCAAGGCGCTTGCGCTTGGCATCATTGATGAGGCAAGATCTTTACAAGAAGCCGTTGCAGTTTCTAATTTAGTCATTATTGCTACGCCCATTAATGCCGCCGAAAATTTATTACCTCAAATTTTAGATTTGGTAGACCAGCAAGTGGTGATGGATGTAGGTTCTACTAAAAAAAATATCTGCAAAATTGCTAGCGCCCATTCAAAACGAGGCAGATTTGTAGCAACCCACCCCATGTGGGGTACCGAGTACAGTGGGCCGGAAGCTGCTGTAAAAAATGCCTTTATTAATAAGGCTACCGTTATTTGTTCTAAAGAAGACAGCGACCTAGATGCGGCAAACCTGGTGGAGCAGGTGTATCAGACCCTAGGTATGCACCTTTTGTATATGGAAGCGGCTGCGCACGATGTACATGTGGCATATATTAGTCATATTTCACATATAACATCTTTTGCCCTGGCTAACACGGTTTTGGAGAAGGAAAAGGAAGAAGATGCCATTTTTGAACTGGCAAGTGGTGGTTTTGAGAGTACGGTTCGCCTTGCTAAGAGTAATCCAAGTATGTGGGTTCCTATTCTCATGCAGAATAAAGAGAACGTTTTAGACGTTCTTAATGAGCATATCTCTCAATTGCGAAAATTTAAGGCAAGCTTAGAAAAGGAAAACCCTGATTATTTGCTTGAATTAATTGAGAAGGCTAATGGTATTAAACGGATTTTAAAATAGGCAAAGCACTACCTTATAAGTACCTTTGCCGCAAATTTTTACTACATGACGACATTTGAAGAGTTGGGAATTGATGCTAGATTGATTCAGTCAACTACAGAACTAGGGTACGTGAACCCTACAGCTATCCAGGAACAAGCCATCCCCGTTTTACTAAGTGGAACCAAGGATTTTATTGGCCTGGCACAAACAGGAACAGGAAAGACAGCTGCTTTTGGACTACCTCTATTACATATTATAGATGAAAAGGCAAAATACCCACAGGCACTCGTTGTTTGTCCTACCAGAGAGCTTTGCATGCAAATTGTAAAGGAAATAGAAATATTTAAGAAATATATGACAGGTATTTCTGTAGTAGCCGTTTATGGCGGTACCTCTATTGGCTTACAAATAAGAGACTTAAAAAGAGGGGTACAAATTATTGTTGCAACCCCAGGTCGACTCATTGATTTAATTGAGCGTAAAGCAATCAACCTAGAGCAAATACAATATGTTGTTTTAGATGAGGCAGATGAAATGCTTAACATGGGCTTTCAGGATGATATCGAATTCATCTTAAAAAATACACCTCAACGTGAAAGTACTTGGTTATTTAGTGCGACCATGCCACCAGAAATCAGAAAGGTGAGCAAGCGTTACATGAAAGATCCTGTTGAAGTAACCGTTGGTAAAGTAAATACCTCTAATAAAAGTATTGACCACCAATATTATGTAACTTCTGCGCAACACCGTTACCAAACCCTAAAAAGAATCATTGATTTTAACCCGGGTATTTATGGTATCATTTTTACCAGAACTAAAATTGATGCGCAAGATATTTCTGAGCGTTTAACCCGCGAAGGTTATGATATTGACGCATTGCATGGCGATCTTACCCAAGGCCAGCGTGATAAAGTAATGGGACAGTTTAGGGATAAAACTTTACAGCTCCTTATCGCTACAGACGTTGCTGCTAGAGGGATTGACGTACAAGGTATCACGCACGTAATCAACTACGAGTTACCGGATGATGTAGAAATATACACGCACCGTAGTGGTAGAACAGGCCGTGCGGGTCTTCAAGGTATTTGCATTTCGATTGTACACTCAAAAGAGATGTATAAGTTCAAGCAAATTGAACGTATCAATAATTCTAAGTTTTCTAAACTTGATATCCCAAGCGGTAAAGACGTATGTCGTAAACAATTTTTCTCTTTCATGGAAAAGTTATTGTCTGCAGATATTAGCCATGGTGATTATGAAACCTACGTACCCATGCTTGCAGAAAAATTTGCTGATGTAAGCAAAGAAGATGTACTCAAGCGTGTGGCTGCAATGGAGTTTGATAGGTTCTTGAAATATTATGAAAACGCAGAAGATCTAAACCATAGAGACAAAGGCAGACGTGAACAAAGCGATGCACCAGATCAGGCAAGACGCAGAGATGGCAGAGATCGTGATGGCGGCAGAGAGCGTGACGGTGGAAGAGACCGTGACGGTGGAAGAGGCGATAATCGAAAAGAATTTGCAAGAGGTGGCGGTAATGGATATAGTAGACTTTTTGTAAACCTTGGTACGAAAGACGGTTTTTATAAAGCAAGTTTTTTACAATATATTCTAGATATGAGTGATCTTAAAAAAGACGCACTTGGTAGAATTGATATGAAAGACATGAACTCTTGGATCGAAATTGAAAAAGGTGCCGCTAAGCAAATGGTTAATGCGCTTGATGGTAAAAACTACAATGGAAGACGCATTCGTATGAATGATGCCGATAGTGGTGGTGAGCGCAAACCAAGACGCGGAGAGTAATTTTATATTGTATAATTTTTTTTATGGAGCAAGCAATCGAAACAAAAAAAGGAGTGGAAGCGCTTCTGCAAAAAAGACCTTTAATTATCTCTGGACCTTGCAGTGCAGAAACAGAGGAGCAAGTTGTTCAAACCGCAACCAGACTAGCAGCTACTGGTAAAGTGGATATTTTACGCGCAGGTATTTGGAAGCCGCGTACACGCCCTGGTAGCTTTGAAGGTATTGGTACCAAAGGTTTACCATGGTTACAACAAGCTAGAAAAGAATCAGGCTTACCTGTTGCTATTGAGGTTGCTACTGCTAAACAAGTAGAAGATGCACTTCATTTTGGTGTAGATGTTTTGTGGATTGGTGC
>JBEDIY010000088.1:0-4010 GCA_041173245.1 Bacteroidota bacterium
CTAAACAATTAGAAGCGGCTATCTTACCTTCGCAGCATCATGGAAATTACAGTAGAAACCGCCCAAAAACTTCGCCTTACAGCCGAGGAATTTGAATTAATTAAGCAAAAATTAGGTAGAACCCCAAACTTCACTGAGCTCTGTTCATTTAGTGCCATGTGGAGTGAGCATTGTAGTTATAAAAACTCAATCAAGTGGTTAAAAACATTGCCACGTGATGGTGGTCGAATGCTGGTTGCAGCCGGTGAAGAAAATGCGGGCTTAATGGACATGGGCGGCGGCTTTGGTGTGGTATTCAAAATTGAAAGTCACAACCATCCAAGTGCACTAGAGCCTTTTCAGGGTGCAGCTACCGGCGTAGGTGGTATTCAGCGTGATATTTTTACCATGGGTGCGCGTCCAATTGCGTCACTCAATAGTTTACGATTTGGAAATTTAAATGATACAAAAACACAACGCTTGTTAAAAGGGGTGGTGCACGGTATTGGGCATTATGGTAATTGTTTTGGTGTGCCTACTGTAGGTGGTGAAATCTATTTTGAAGATTGTTACCATACCAATCCACTGGTGAATGCCATGAGTGTGGGTATTATGAAAGCAGGTGATATGATTTCTGCAACTGCCGAAGGTATTGGTAATCCCGTATTTTTTGTAGGAAGTGCAACAGGTAAAGATGGTATTGGTGGTGCAAGTTTTGCATCTGCAGATATTACAGCAGACAGCGTAGAAGAATTACCAGCAGTACAAGTGGGTGATCCATTCCAAGAGAAAAAATTATTAGAAGCTTGTCTCGAACTTATTCATACAGGATCCATTGTTGGTATGCAAGACATGGGTGCTGCAGGCATCATTTGTTCTACCGCAGAGATGAGTGCAAAGGGTGGTGTAGGTATGCGCATTGATTTAGAAAAAGTACCGACCCGTCAAAAAAATATGAAAGCTTGGGAATTACTTTTAAGTGAGAGCCAAGAGCGTATGTTAATTGTAGTAGAAAAAGGAAAAGAAGATGCTGTTTTAAAAATATTTGAAAAGTGGGATTTGTCTGCCAGCAATATTGGAGAAGTGACAAATGATGGCATCTTAAATTTTTATATGAATGGCGTACACGAAGCTTCATTACCTGCACATGAACTTGTGTTAGGAGGTGGTGCACCGCAGTACACTAGAGAATACACAGCGCCTGCTTATTTTTCAAAAATAGAAGCTTTTGACATCAATCGTGTTGAGGATGTTACAAGTGTTGCGCAAACAGCAGAGGCACTTGCAACGCTACCTAACATTGCATCAAAGCGCTGGATCTATACACAGTATGATAGCATGGTGGGTGCAGCAAATGCATCTACCAATGCACCAAGTGATGCATCTATTGTACTTGCAAAAGGAACGGGTAAAGGCCTCGCCATGACGGTAGATTGTAATAGTAAATATGTGTTTGCTGATCCTTATAAAGGTGGTATGATTGCGGTTGCAGAAGCAGCGCGTAATATTGTTTGTAGTGGTGGCGAGCCCATTGGTGTTACCAACTGCTTAAACTTTGGTAATCCGTACGATCCTGAAGTGTACTATCAATTTGTAAAAGCAGTAACCGGTATGGGTGATGCTTGTCGTAAATTTAATACACCCGTTACAGGTGGTAACGTAAGTTTTTACAATCAAAGTCCGGAAGGTCCTGTATATCCAACACCAACAATTGGTATGGTAGGTATTGTTGAAGATATGACCGCCACCATGACCCTTAACTTTAAAAAAGAAGGGGACGTGATTGTATTAATTGGTGCACAACAAAATGATATTGGCTGTTCAGAATACTTACATAAATTAAAAAAAGTAGAATATTCGCCAGCGCCACATTTTGATTTAGATACTGAATATAACGTACAACAATTAGTAGCTACTTTAATTAAAAATAAAACCATTGTAAGTGCACACGATATCAGTGAGGGTGGTTTAGCCATCACACTTTTAGAATCTGGATTTACAAGCAACCTTGGTTTTGAAGTAAGTGCTGCAGCTGCTGGTTTTAGAACCGATGCATACTGGTTTGGTGAAGCGCAAAGCCGCGTGGTGGTGAGTTGTGGAGCCGAACATGTTGCCCTAGTTGAGCAAGCCGCGGCAGCGGCGGGTGTTTCTTTTTCTGTTTTAGGAAAAGTAACAAGTGGCGAAGTTCAGGTAGGTACAGAAAACTGGGGTTCTATTCAGGATTGGAAAAACAAATACGACACCGCTATTGAGCGCTTAATTAAATAATTTATTTGCCCGAACATTTTTTCATGACAACAAATCCTTCAACAATAATCGTTACAGGTGCTGCAGGATTTATTGGATCGTGTATGGCGGGTTATTTAAATGCGCAAGGGTATCATCATTTAATTTTAGTGGATGATTTTGGTGTCGAAGCAAAAAGAATAAACTGGGAAGGAAAGATGTACGATCACATCGTAGAAAGGTCTTCTTTGTTTGAATGGTTAGAAAGGACGGAAACAAAAATTGATGCCTGTATACATTTAGGTGCAAGAACTGATACCACCGAGTTTGATTACAGTGTGCATGAAGCGCTTAACCTCGAGTATTCAAAACTAATTTGGCAGTACTGTACTGCAAAAAATATTCCACTGATGTATGCGTCATCGGCCGCAACCTATGGTGCTGGTGAAAATGGCTACAACGATGACCACGAAGGTATTGCAGGGCTTAAGCCATTAAATCCATATGGTGTAAGTAAAAATGAATTTGATAAGTGGGCGCTGGCGCAAACGGAAGGACCTGCTCATTGGACAGGGTTAAAATTCTTTAACGTCTATGGCCCTGGCGAATACCATAAGGGCCGAATGGCAAGTGTTATTTTCCATGCTTTTAATCAAATTAAAGAAACTGGAAAAGTAAAGTTGTTCAAGAGCCATAAACCGGATTACCAAGATGGAGAACAGCTCCGTGATTTTATTTACGTTAAAGATGTTGTGGCGGTAATAGGATGGATGCTGGAATCAATGCTGGATAAAAAATGGCCCGCTACAAAAAATGGGCTTTATAATTTAGGTACAGGTGAGGCTCGAAGCTTCATAGATTTAGTAAGAGCCACTTTTGCGGGACTTGCCCTAGATCCAAATATCGAATTTATTGACATGCCAATGGACATCAGGGACACTTATCAATATTTTACCGAAGCCAGCATGGAAAAGTTAATGTCAGCAGGTTACAAAACAGGCTTTACGAGTCTTGAAGAAGGGGTGCAGGATTATGTGGCCCATTACCTTCAAAATGGCCTTATTTATTAACCTGTTTATTCACATTTTCAATTATTTTTTCGATTCAAGACGCAAACACTTTGCGGGTCCTTTTAATTAATGTAGGTTTGTATGACCACTAATAAATTTCCCTTTTAAAATCAGGTCAAAATAATTTAACCATGTAAAAATGGACTGCACAATAGCCCTGCTATTGCGTGCATTTTATTTTTATAACTAGATGAATTTAATTTATGGCAAAGTACATTTTTGTTACGGGCGGCGTTACAAGTAGCTTAGGAAAAGGAATCATTGCAGCTTCGCTCGCAAAATTATTGCAGTCTAGAGGACTCACAGTAACCATTCAAAAGTTTGATCCATATATTAACGTGGATCCAGGAACTTTAAATCCATACGAACATGGTGAGTGTTATGTAACAGAAGATGGTGCAGAAACGGATTTGGATTTAGGGCATTACGAACGTTTTTTAAACATTCATACCACACAGGCTAATAACGTAACAACAGGCCGTATTTATCAAACCGTAATTAATAAAGAAAGAGCTGGAGATTTTTTAGGTAAAACAGTACAAGTAGTACCGCATATTACCGATGAAATCAAACACCGTATGAAGCTAATTGGTGAAACAGGTAAATATGATATCATATTAACTGAAATTGGTGGAACTGTTGGTGATATTGAAAGTTTGCCCTTTATTGAAGCAGTTCGTCAATTGCAGTGGGAGCTCCCAGAAGAAGACGTAATGGTCGTGCATCTCACGCTCA
>JBEDIY010000089.1:0-26071 GCA_041173245.1 Bacteroidota bacterium
GACCAAAGTGCAACTGCAAATGTGGCCGTGAAAAGCAATGTTTTTAAAATTTGTTTCATTGTTTACTATTTTAGTTGTTGTTCTTATTGTTTGGTTACAGTATAGGTTCCTGCTTGGAAATCAACTGAAATTTTATAATTACCTGCAACAGATGGACCATCAAAACCTGGATCCGCATCCTTCTTTTCTAGTGTACCAGAAAACGCATCGCCAACTACTTTTTTGTACTGTGTGCCCCAAACGCCGTTTTCTTGGATCATCTTGTAATTTCCACCACCTACAAAAGCAACAACGCCTTCATATAGTGTTTCAGTTACTTTGGCCAAACGCTGTGAAGTAACAAAAGGAGCACCAAGTGGGTTAGACCAACCAGAAGCAAATGCATTACCAGTTACCCATAATGTTCCCGCAGTTGGAACTGCAACTTTTGGTGGTGGTGCATATGGTAACACTTTAAATGCTAACACGTTTGAAATTAACTCGGTTGGCGCAGCACCTAAAGTAGCGATAATGCGTACTTCAATTCTTGCAACTCTTCCTGGCTTTACATTCAAATCAGAAATAGCAATATTAAATGCCTTTTGCGTATACGATACAGACAAGTCTTTACTGATAGAAATAGACTTTTTTCTGGCACCTTTAAAATTAGCACCAGCGGTATCAATTTCAAGGGTGTAATTAACGTTTTGAGAACTTCCACCAGAAGCAAATTTATAATTAGGGTTGGTCCAATTAAAGGTTACACCTAAATTTTCTTCTGTTAAAAAGTTTAGTGCAATGCTATCTCTTGAAGTAGCAGAAAGCACAGGAGCCGTACCGCTAATGTAAGTATCTTTTGCCTCGTCTTTTTCACAAGCAGCAAAGAATACGATCGCAAGACTCACGTAAACTAGTGATTGAATTATTTTTTTCATACAATTTATTTTAAATGTTTCAGACAGTATTAATAACCTACGTTTTGAACTAAATTAGGATTAGATGAAATGTCTGCAGAAGGAATTGGATACAATCTTCTGAATGCATCTACATTGGTTCCACCTCTAACACCACCTTTCCAAGGCCATAGATAAGAAGATTCTACAAATCTATTGTAACGGATAAGGTCTGATCTTCTAAATCCTTCCCAATATAATTCTCTTGCACGCTCGTCTAAAATAAAATCTAAATTTAATTGAGCAGCAGTAATAGTGCTTGCACCAGCTCTTGTTCTTAAAGCATTTACATAGCTTAAAGCAGCCCCTGCATCACCTGTTCCACCTCTTAATACCGCTTCCGCGTATACTAGGTTCATTTCTGCAGAACGGAAAATTGGGAAATCAATATCTACCCAAGTTAAATTTTTACCTGGTGTACCATTCATATTGATATTTCTAAATTTAGTGATCGCATAGCCATCTGTAAATTTAGTTAAGTCACTAATATCTGCAGATTGACCACTGGTATAGAACTGTGAACGTTTGTCTGCGGTACCCGTTAAATCAGGGAACTTACTAGATAAGCCAGTAGTTGTTCTTAAACCACCCCATCCACCATCAACACCAAATTGAGCAGCAACCATGCTACCACCAACAGGTGCGTGTGTTAAGAATGTAGTACCACCCCAGTTTTGTGTTTTTAAACCATCATAGTTAATGGTTAAAATAAACTCAGAAGTATTTACATTGTTATCTGCACGCATTATTTTAGTGTAGTCGCTAATTAAAGAATAACCAGCGTCTAATACTCTTTTTGCGTAGGTAGCAGCATCTGTATTTCTAGCAGTACCTGTATACACTTGCGCATTTAAGTATAAACGAGCAAGTAATGCCCATGCTGCAGCTTTATCTGCACGACCATATTCATTTTTACGCGCATCAACCAAGGTTGATTCAATTGCTTTAAGTTCTGTTTCGATATAAGAAAAGATTTCACCACGTGTTCTCTGCTTTGGCAATACAGAGCCTAACGCTTCTGCATCCGTAACAAAAGGAATATTACCAAATAAATCCATTAAGATTGAATATTGGTAAGCACGTAAAAATCTTGCTTCTGCTCTGTATTTTTTAATGGCTTCAGCATCCACACCCGTAATTCCTTTAGACGCAACAGTTGCATCAGCAGATTGACGAATGAAATCGTTTGCTAAAGTGATTTGATAGTAACAACGGTAGTAAAGGCCAGTAAGCATTGGATTGCTCGCAGACCAATTCATGTTGTGGAAGTCTTGAATACCTGGATCTCCCCAAGAAACAACAGCTTCGTCAGTACTTAATTCTTGTGCTTTCCACCATAGGCGTAAGAAATCAGAAGTACCTTCATCGATACCTTGAATATCTCCGTTACCTGCAGGTCCAGCATTACCTGTTAAAGCATAGCTCGCATATACTTTTGCAAAAGCTTGCTTATAACCATTTGCGTCGGCATAAACAGTTGCTGATGTAACATCGTTAGTTGGTAACAAATCCAAAGTTTTGTTACAAGATGCCAATACAACAATCGCTCCAACTGTGGCTATGATTTGTTTGTATAGATTATTTTTCATTGTTATATTTTTTTGTACTATTGATTGAATTAGAAATCAAGATTTATACCCAATACAATGGTTCTTGGACGAGGATAAAAATTATTATCTATACCGCCGTTCATTTCAGGATCTAAACCAGTATACTTAGTAATTGTTAATACATTTTGTACAGTTGCATTAATACGTAAAGAAGCTTTATCGCTAAATACTTTACCAACATTGTAACCTAAGTTAATGTTGTCAATACGTAAGAAAGATGCGTTTTGTACATAGTAATCAGATAAGTAATAGTTAGAACCATTACCACTAAATCCTGATTTCAAATAATCTCTAGAACCGTTATTGATATAACCAATTGGGTTTAAGATATTTCTTAAAGTACCAGAACTAGAAGCGATGTTATTGTACAAGTAGTTGCCAATGTTAGCACGCATTACGATACCAGCATTCCACTTCTTGTGTGTAACACTTGAACTTAAACCAAAAAACATTTGAGGATCTATCCCTTTATACTGATATAAATCTCTTTCGTTGATCACGCCATCTCTGTTTAAATCAGCGTATAAACCATCAATAGGCTTATCGTTTGCATCATATACTTGCTTGTATACAAAGAACGCGCCTCTTTGGTATCCTACAGAATGAATTAAGATAGAGTTACCGGTACCACCACTAATGCCACCAAAACGAGCACCTGCATAAGAAGGATCGTCAGAGATCGTTAATTTAGTGATTCTGTTTTGGTTATAAGTTGCGTTGAACGCGATATCCCAAGTTGTGTTTTTATTACGGATAGGTTGGATATTTAAAGTAAATTCAATACCCTTATTTTCCATCGTACCTACGTTTGCAACAATCTTATTGCTAAAGTTAGTACCAGCTGGCTGGTTTACTTCATTTAACAAATCAGAAGTTTCTCTTTTGTAGGCTTCAATGGTACCAGTAATTCTATTATCAGCAAAACCAAAATCCAATGCTAAGTTGGTAGTTGCTGTTTGCTCCCACTTACGATTAAAATAATAACCATTAGGGCGAGAAATTTGTGTGAATGTGTTACCAAATTGGTACTGTGCAGTATTTGAACCTAGGTTGTAATAAGAGATATAGTCATAATAACCAATACCATCTTGTTGACCAGTTACACCATAACTCGCACGTAATTTAAGATCAGATAAAGACTTCACATTTTTGAATAAGTTTTCTTCTTTTAATTTCCAAGCAACAGCTCCTGAAGGGAATACCGCAAAACGGTTGTCCGGATTAAATTTAGAAGATCCGTCTTGACGTACAGAAGCAGTAAATAAATATTTGCCTTTTACGGTAACATTCATTCTACCTAAGTAAGAACTTAAACGGTATTCAGGTTTGTCAAATTCAAAATTAGGCGTATTAACAACAGTACCATTAAAGGTTTGATCGCCAAAATTGTAGTTGGTTGTTAAATAATTTTGATACTCATAACCACCTGTTAATTCTACTCTTGTAGATAAGTAAGGAATTTCTTTAGCATAGTTTAAATACGCATTCAAATAGGTATTGTTTCTAGTTTGACGGTATTGATTGTTTACACCGCTATGAAACTTACCTGCTGCATCTTTAAAACGCATATACGTAGTTGCAGCTTGTTCATTAATAACTGTTGTTCCTTTACCTTCTGCAAGATCCATACCTGTGTTAACAACAACGTGTAAATCAGGCATGAAATGCACTTTATAGTCTACTACTGCATTTGCAATATGTCTAGTAACATTACTTTGATCATCCTTATCTAATAAAATGCCAAGTGGATTTTTAGGTGCTAAAGCACGAAGACCATTAGATGAAGTTGCATCTAACCAGTTCCAATATCCATTGTACGCTTGCGTACCAGAATATACGGGCTTAGTAGGATCAAAATAAGTAGCTGAACCAATTGCACCTTGATCTGCAAAGTTTGTTTTGCTTGCTGCTAATTTATAATTGACATTAAGCGTTAGGTGATTGTCAAAAAGTGTAGGGCTTACGTTAACACCTACTGTTGTTCTGTTTAATTTATCAGATCTTAAAATACCTGATTGCATTAAATTACCGAGTGAAAAGCGGTAAGGTAATTTTTTATAGGCACCAGATACAGAAATGTTATTGTCTGTAGTAATTGCTGTTTGATAAATTTCATCCTGCCAATCGGTAGAAGCATTACCTAACAAAGAAGTATAACTAGGACCTTTTGTTTTTACGATATCTCTAATTTCATCTGCCGAAAAAACATCTAATTTTTTAGTAACATTTGAAACACTCAATTGAGAGCTAAATGCATACTTTGGTGCACCAGACTTACCTTTTTTAGTAGTAATAATGATTACACCATTAGATGCTCTTGCACCATAAATAGCTGTTGCAGATGCATCTTTTAAAATTGAAAAAGATTCGATGTCGTTAGGGTTAATAAGGGCAAGTGCGTTTGCTTGGCCAGAAATGCCACGACCATCAATAGGCATGCCATCCACTACAATAAGCGGATCGTTACTTGCATTTAAAGATGCACCACCTCTAATACGAATGGTACTTCCTGAACCAGGTGCACCATTGTTACTCGTGATTTGTACACCCGCTACTTTACCTTGAATGAGTTGCTCCGGTGTTGAAATAACACCTTTGTTAAAGTCTTTAGAAGACACGTTTACAACAGATCCAGTTAAGTCCTTTTTACGAACGCTACCATAACCAATTACCACTACATCACTAAGCTGATCAACAGCAGGTGAAAGTGCAACTGTTACGGTGTTACCGTTTAAGGTTACTTCTTTGGTTTCAAAATTTAAAGATGATACAACTAGTGTAGTTGCCTTAGCAGGAACTTTCAAACTAAATGACCCATCGGCATTTGTTTGTGCTCCAGCACCAGATCCTTTTACAAGGACACTGGCAGCCGCTAACGGCGAACCATCTTTTGCATTGGTTACTTTACCCGTAACCGTACGGTCTTGTGCAATGGATGGCAAACAGAATACTGTTAGCATCATCAGCATTGCAACAAGTGCTTTTTTAATGTTCATAGAATTACAATTTCAATTTGAATAAATACTAATTAGTGATTAAAAATGTTTGTGTTTTTTGTTTTTGATTTGATTGAATAAATATGTGATAAACGCCCGGAGGGAGTCCTTTCTTATTGATTGTCAATTGTTGTTGCCCTTTATTTTGCCATCCATTAAATATGCCATCCACTACGACACCGGCCTGACTTAAAAGTTTAACTTGAACCTTACCTGATTCAGGCAATTGATACTTAACAATCGCTGCTTGGGTTACCGGATTAGGGGAAATAGATATGTTTGTATTTAATAACGGTAAGCTAATATTTGGTGTAGCAGTAACCACTGCATTGTTGAGGTTTTTATTTGAATACACAAAGTACTCGCCTGGCTGCAAAGAAACACTAGCCGATCCACCAGAAACCAACTGGTACTTGTTAGAATATAAACTATACCAAAAACCATCTGTTGGAAAACTAATGGTAGCTGTTTGCGGCGTAACATCAAAATTACCAAGCACAACGAGCTTAATAGAGTCGCCGTTAAGTTGCATAGACTTAATGGCACCAGCGGTATTCAACGTATATTTATTTGATCCAAAATCATTTACATAAGCAGGTGTTGCACGTAGTTTAAAAAATTTGGCATAAGCATCAAACAACACCTTACGATTAGCGTCTTGTAAATAGTCCCATTTGATGGGCTTTTCTGCCAAACGACAATTGTTGGCATCAACCGTTAAATTGGTACAGGTATTGATACTAAAATCGTACCCAAGTTCTCCAAATTGCCACATTAATTTAGGGCCCGGCGTTAGTCCCCAAAAGGCAGCAGCCATTTCATTTCTTTTTAAACCCGTTGCCGGATTTTTTGTACTATAACTACCAGAACTGTTACCAAAGTTTATATTTTTATACTGAAGTCTTTCCTCGTCATGACTTTCCATGTAGGTTACCAAATGCTGCTGTGCAAAATTTCGCGCATTCGAAAAACTAGTACCAAAATTTGACGTAGAAGTGTATCCCATCGTTGCTTCTGCAAAACTATGATTGGCATTACCCCATAATAGCATACCGTAATCAGCCAATTCTTTTTCTTCCGAATTGTCGGCAAAATGTTCAAGCATACAATAGCTACCAGCACTCGTCGCCTGCATGGTATCATAAATTGCTTTCCATATTTTAATGCGGGAAGCATCATAATTACCCCATGCGCCAACATTGGTTGGATTGTTCACTTGCGTGAATCCTTTTGATAAATCCCACCGGTAACCATCTATATGAAATTCTTGAAGCCAATATTTAGTAACTCTATTTACAAGGTCTTTGGTTGCCATTGATTCATGGTTAAAATCGTTACCCACATTAAAAGGATGTTTGGCATCTGGGTTTAACCATGGATTGTTTGCAGCAGGTTTGTTATTCGTTCCATCCCAATACATTTTAGCAAGTGGTGAAGAACCAAATACATGGTTGAGCACCATATCCATAATGACAGCAATACCTTGTTGGTGCGCGGCATCAATAAATGATTTGATGGCCTCGGGTGTACCATAGTATTTATCGGTCGCAAAAAAGAAATTAGGATTATAGCCCCAGCTGCTATTGCCTTCGAATTCAGAAAACGGCATTAAATCTATCGCATTGATACCTAATTTTTTCAAATACGGCAACGTGTCTTTTAATGTTTGGAAATCATGCTTGGCCACAAAGTCACGTAGCAAAAGTTCATACACCACGAGGTTTTTTTTGTTGGGGCGTACAAAGCTTGCATCGTTCCATTTATACTTTGCCTGTGCAGTTTGCAAGACACTCACAATTTCGGTGGTTTTACCTGTTGGGTAAGGTTTCAAGTTTGGAAAGGTAGACGCAGCAATAAATGGATCATTCCAAGGATCCAATACTTTGGTTGCATTATAATCTGCTACTTTTAAAGCACCGTCAATAATGTATTGATAGGCGTATTCTACACCAGGCGTTAAGCCTGTTAATCGAACCCAAAAACGCAAACTATCAGGTGTCATTTTCATGACATGCGAAAGACCAGGTGTCCAATTATTAAAATCACCGGCAACAGTGATTGAAGATTTTTTAGGTGCATATAAAACAAGTGTTACCGAAGTATCACCTGGTTCATAATTAATGCCATCTTTCACACCAGCAGGAAGTCCAACAAGGTTAGTAGCACCAGTCACTAAAAACGAAATAGAATCTCGGCGTGTGACAGATCCACTGACACCTTGCACCAGAATTTTTTGAGTGCCTACTCGTTGTAGAATAAATTTTTGTGCAATGCTCGTTCCTGTTGTTGTAGCAATGAGTGAATCATTAACAAAAAGTGACAGATTAGCTGAACTACTTGCGGCACCTGCTATTGAAATGGTATCACCAACAGCCTTTGAAATAGGCTCCAATGCTGCAATAAACATAGGTTGTGTAAGTGGTGAATCGATGCGAACAGCTAAATTATTTTCATACACCGGAATATACATATCGGAAGCATCTGCATTGCGCAGCACTTGTGAACCAGAAGCATCTCTAAATAAAATAGCAATTTTTTGAATGGTTTCTGAGGCATTCGTCATGCCAAAAAAATTACGAAGACCACCACTAATTGTAAACGACCAAACATTATTTGTAAGCTTGGTACATTTTACTTTATTATCTGCCACACCCCAAGCAACAGGAACATATCTCCAATTGCTACTTGATGTACTTAGTGAAGTGATGGCACCTATATGTACAAAAATATCACCGGTAATATTTAAGATACCTTTATTTCCTTTTGTAGCATCCGCAAAAATAGTGATGGAAGAAGTTGTTTCTGTAGTAAACACAGGTGTTGTACGCAACAATTGTGCATGTGCCGACACAGCAGCTAACAAACAGCATAGCAGTACAAAAATTCTCATAAACAAGCGTTAGTTTGGTATCGTACACCAAATGTGTAATAATTACACGAAGTAAATTTAACTCATTTTCGATTACGTAGAAACTACAGGCTATCTTATTTATTTATTTGTAATATGTTTTTGGTTGATTTTTAATAGAAAAATTCTTTCAGTACATAAAAAATGCCGGATATTTATCCGGCATTAACCAAAAACAGACCTAAACAAATCTGCGGGGATATAAATTATTGAAAAACCTTAACCCAGTCTACCTTCATCTGTGCTGGAAAAATGGCATCATCAATTCCAAACTTGCCGCCCAAATTGCCGCCAACTGCAATGTTTAAAATCAAATGAAAGGTTTGATCAAACGGCCAAGCATCTGAACCGTTTTGCTCATTTTTGAATGTATTGTATAATTTGTTATTGATATAAAAATCAATTTTTTGAGGCGTCCACTCAATTTCATAATCATGAAACTGTGTAGATAAATTTGGCACAATTAAAGAAGCGGATCGCTGTGTTCCAATCATACCGTTGTAACGCTGCGTGTGCACGCTTCCAAATGCAGAGTCTGGCGCAAAACCAACTGCTTCTAAAATATCTACTTCGCCACTTTTTGGCCACTCACCATAAACTTTATCAGTTGGCAATATCCAGCCAGCGGGCCACAACCCTTTACCAGTAGGTATTTGAGCCCTTATAACGAGTCGGCCATATTTCCAATCGCCTTTGTTTTTTGTAACAAGTCTGGTTGACGTATAGTTAGCACCTTCAAATTTTTCTTTACGAGCTTCAATAACTAAATATCCATTTTCTACACGCGCATTTTCTTTGCGTGCATTGGTATAATATTGAGCCTCATTATTCCCCCATCCACAAATTCTAGGACAACCTGTTCCAATATCATAACCCCATTTTGTAGAATCTGGCAAACCATTTACCGAAAAATTATCTTGCCACACTAGCTTGTTGTATATTCTTTTTTGCGCTTGACTTGAAACAGCAACAATCGCCAAAATTAAAAACAACCCTATATTTCGAAACGTACGCATAAATTAATTGTATTAAAGTTCTACTGATACACCCGCACATAATCAACCTCATACGTGGCACTTGTAAAGCCTGCATCGACAGATCCCCCAAAGTTTCCACCCATGGCTAAATTTAAAAGGACAAAAAAGTTCTGATTAAAAGGCAAGGTATTGTTGTTGGCAAAGGAGTAAAAAAGGACGTCATCAATATAGAATTTGATAGAAACGGCGGTCCATTCACAAGCATATACATGAAATTCAGTGGTTGCTCCAGTAATAATTTTAGTTCCACCCACTGCATTACCGCCAAAATTACCTGGATAATGAAGCGTTCCATAAATTTTATTGATATCACTTCCTTTGTGTTCCATGATATCGATTTCACCACAGTTTGGCCAGTTTACCGTATTAATATTAGCGCCTAACATCCATGCAGCAGGCCAGGTTCCAATACCAACTGGTAATTTTGCACGCACTTCAATTTTACCATACTTAAATGAAAATTTATCCTTTGTCAAAAGTCTAGCAGAAGTATAAGCGCTACCACTATAGTTTTCTTTTTTGGCAATGATTTTTAAAGTGCCATTTGATACAATAGCGTTATCTGTTCGACTTGTGTAATACTGTAACTCAGCATTACCCCATCCACCAGCACCTAAGTCATAATTCCATTTTGCAGGATTGGGTGCACCCGGCACATCAAATTCGTCGGACCAAATTAAAGATTGTGCGACTGTAACCGCAACATCAATTGATTTTGAAATGGTTTGTCCCGCAGCACTTTTAGCAATAACATTGACTTTGTAATTTCCGGATGCAGGGTATTTATACATAACAGTGCCCGAAGGAACCGTTTGAAAAATACCGTTTCCAAAATCATAATCATAGTTGGTAGCACCAGTAGCAGATGCTACAAAGTTTACGTTACCGCTTTTGTCAGCATTAATGGTTGCCGTTACTGTTAAATTAGTAGGCGCAGGATTTAAAACAGGTGCATCACCCTTTGAGCAAGCCCAAAAAGATGATACACTTGTAAATAAAATCAACAGTGAAGAAGTTAACCGCACTTTCTAAATAATTATTTTGCCTTTAATTTTTGATACCAAGAGTTACCATCGGCACCAATATTTCTTAAATGAATACTTGTAGCTGTTGCGCTCAAAATTTCATACGTAGTACCGCCAGTTCCAAAGTTGATGATACCATTACCTGGAACCATAAATTGAATTCGTGTCGATACCGCTGGTGTAGACGCAGAAGTCGCATCCATAAAAGCTAATTTTTTAGTACCTGTCGTAACGATGTTAAAACATGCATCACCACCGCTAAATCCGTAAAACGCACTAGCCGCACCAATAGAGAATGATTGACCTTTGTTGTTGATGGCCATAGAAATATTATTGAGTGCATCTTTAGAAAAAGTGATCTCATCATCATATGCACAAGCCTCTCTTGAGTTAGGTGTTGCCGAATACCAAATTGGACCAAAGCCATCAGAAGGCCCTACACCAAAATGACCTGGTGCATCTTTATCTGTGATCCAAGTACGAGAACCTGTTCCAGTAAGTGCATCTAAAATTGCTTGTGGAATCGTAAATGCAACAAATACAGTTACTTTTCTGCTAATTACAGAAACAGCCCCACCCGTACCAACAGCACGAACGGTAATGTTGTAATCATTAACACCAGGTGTTGCATATTTATACGTAATGGTTCCAGAAGGAATCACTTGTGTTTTACCGTCACCAAAATCAATATTATAGGTTAAAGCATCTGTTGCTTTAGCTGTTATGGTAACAGATCCTGTACCATTACCATTAGGGTTTGTAGCATCTACACCAACTACTGCTGCAGTGAGTGTTAAGCCTGTTGGAGTTTTAATGTTTCCAAAACTATATTCGGTTTTTTTGCAAGAAATAAACCCAATGGTTGTGATAAACAAAACCGCAACAATATATTTTAAATTATTTTTCATAATTGTAGGTTTTATCAAATTAATTTAAGGTGATATCATCAAATAAGAACGTAAAGTTTGCAGAGCCATCACCAACTGTTCCTAAATCAAAAATCAAAACAATTTTTTGATAGGTTCTAGCAGTATTGATAGCGCTATAGTCAAACGTTAATGTTTCCCAAGCACCCGCAACCGTAGTTGTTACTTCTTTTTCAAAACTAATGCCACCATCATTTTGGTTTTCAACTTTTAATAAAAGCTTAGCACCAACTCTTGGTGAAAATACTTTTACTGTAAACGTTTTCTTAGTTGAGAAATCAATTGGAGCTGCTAAACCAATCCAGCTTCCACCCCAAATTTGACCTGCATTTTTAACCATCTTGCCCACCTTAGCACTTGTGTTAGTACCACCAGATTGCGGATTGTTAACAACCGTTGCTACGCCACCATCAAAATCATTGAAGGTGTATGCAAGAGAAGCAGATTCAAATGTTAAAGGAAGACCAACAGTTTCTACAAAATTGGTTGCTAATTTTTTAACATCATCCCAATAAAATACTTTACCGTTTCCACTATTTCCAAAATCAAAGAATATAGACGCCATGGTGTATGTGTAGGTTGCATTAAATGCAGCAGTACCAGGCGCTTGGTTGTTAAAATCAAAAATCAAGGTTTCCCAAGCACCCGCAACAGTTGTTGTTGCAAATGTTTCTACAGAACGAGTAGGGTTGGTATGGTCTTCAACTTTTAATAAAACTTTAAGGCCCGCAGCTGGAGAATAAACGCGTACGCTCATTTGAGAAGCAGCAGCTGTTAAAGGAATAGCTGTTGCAAAACCAGTATTGGTTCCAATAGTGGTTCCAGCCCAAGTTTCAGCACCATTTACCTTAGTGGTTTTTTTAACATTATTATTTGCGTTGGTAGGATCCACCGCATCTACTGTTTGGTTGTTTCCAAAATCAGTTACCGTATAGTTTACACCAGCCACATCAAATGTAACAGGTAAATCTATTTTAGAATTTGGCATCGCATCTGTTAATCTAATATCATCCATGTAGAAGGTGAAATTAGCTGATCCGTCACCAGGAGTTCCATTATCAAAAATAACAACGATGTTGTGGTACGCATTAGAAGTATTAATAGTTCTATAATCGAACGCTAAATCTTCCCAGGCATTAGCAACTGTTGTTACTACTTCTTTTTCAAAAGCAATAGATCCGTTTCCTGCATTTTCAACCTTAAGAAGCACTTTAGCACCTACTCTTGGAGAAAATACTTTCATACGAAACACTTTATTCGCAGAAAAGTCGATAGGTCCACCAAGACCAATCCAACTTCCACCCCATGGATCACCTGCATTTTTAACCATTTTAGCTACACGTGTAGAAGGATTTGCAGTATTGCTATGCGGGTTTGCAACAACCGTTACATTACCACCACTAAAATCATTCCATGCATAATTGATAGATGTAGATTCAAAAGTAACAGGTAATACAACAGGGTCTACAATTGTAATCACTCTCGTAGATGTAGTTGTAGCAGCACCACCACTTAATGCAACCACTCTAACAGTGTAAGAACCTGTTTTTGCATATACTTTAGAAATCGTTTGTCCTTCTAAAAAATTAGTTGGGACTTCATTCGCAACGTCTCCAAAATAAACCTGAAAGAAAGTTTCATACAACGCTTTAGCAGAAACATTTACTTTGTATTTATTAGCAGGATCGATAACTGCTGTTACCTCTAAATTTTCAGGTGCTCTAAAAGTTACCGTTAACTTTTGAGTTACAGTTGTAGAAACACCTGCAACGTTAGTACCTGTAATTTTTACATCGTATACGCCTTCTGGATACACTTTTGAAGTACTGCCACCAGGTAAAACTTTTACAGGACCAGCAGTTCCATGTCCGTATGCAATTTCAAAACTTGCAACCCCTTCACCATTTGGTATTATGGTTACAAGTCCTGTATTGTCTTGGGTAATGGTAAACATAGCACCCAATTTTGCAGATGTTGCAGTCGTTTGCACGAAAGAAACGTCATCATTGATTTCTTTTTTACATCCTGAGAATGTAGAAATGAGTATCAAGCAACTCAATATGTATTTTAATGTTTTCATACTATTTAGTTCAATAGATTATACAATGAGATTAATATCCAGCATTTTGGGTTAAACCAGAAATATCAACCTCTTGTTGAGGTATTGGGAACACTTCATGCTTACCAACTTTAAAGCCAGTAATTTTTGAAGCCGCTTGTCCAGTTCTTACGAGGTCAAAGAAACGATCTCCTTCCATAGCAAGTTCTAATCGACGCTCATCCCAAATTGCTTGACGAAGTGAAGTACCGGTTGCAGTAATATTATTTGAAGCATTTCCAAATGCTCTTTGTCTTACTTGATTTAAATAACCTTGCGCTTTAGCATCATTTGGTGCAGTGGCTCTATTAAAAGCTTCTGCCGCCATTAATAAAACATCCGAGTAACGAATGATTCTAAAGTTATTGAGGTAGTTTAATTCTACTTGACCAGAAGTTTCACCTTTACGTGGCAAATACTTTTGATTGTACAAGCCGGTATTTTTAAATGGAGCTACTTGATACGTAATATTAAATGATGGATTTGCCGTTTTATACGCTTCAATATCCAACACGGTTACATTTTTACGTCTGTCAGTTGCAGTATAAGCAGCCGCTAAATTTTGAGTAGGTAAATTGGTGCTCCAACCTGCAGCATAAGGCATTTGCGCTGAACCATTTAAGCCTCTAATACCACACTGTTGAATCGCATAGTTACCTTGACCACGTGTTGCTCCACCCCAGTTATAGTAGGGAGATACATTAGAATACTGAATTTCAAAAACAGATTCAGTTCCGTTTTCACCGCTTGCTAAAAACATAGTACCAAAATCAGCAACAAGTGTAAATGCATTAGCCGTGATAACACTTTCTAACGTAGTAGCAGCAGCATCAAATTTATTTTGATAGAGGTATACTTTTCCAAGTAAGGCTTGCGCAGCATACTTTGTAATTCTACCTTTTTGAACTTGAACTGCCGGAAGTGCTGTAACAGCAGCCGTTAAATCCGCTTCAATTTGCTTGTATACATCTGCTTTAGGAGAACGCTTCAAGCTTTTTGATTGTGCAAGGCTTAAACGCTTATCTGTAAAAAGAGGTACATCACCAAACATACGCACAAGTGTAAAGTAGTAGTAGGCGCGCAAGAAATGAACTTCTCCATACAATGCTTCTTTACCTGCAAACTCAATTTTTTCACCCGCTAAATTAGCTGCTTTATTTTGTGCCATATAATTGGCACGGTTAACGCCTTCGTATGCAGAAACCCAAATTTCTTGGAGGGTTCCGTTTACAGGTGTATGCGTATAATCGTCAATTTGCTGTAATGATAAAACATCAGAAGCATTTTCACCACCAGACACTGCATTGTCAGAAGCGATATCACCAATAGGCACTACTTGGTTAATCCATTGTAGTGGCGTGTATACGCTAACCAACATATTTCTGTAATCAGACGCAGACTTTAAATAATCTTGCTCTGTGATAACAAAATCTTCGTGGGGATTGTAATCGACCCACTTTGTACAAGATATAAGCGTGGTAATAACTAAAACCAGGCCTACTATTTTTATTGAATTGATCTTCATAATTGTATATTTAAGTAGTGAAGATTATAGTTTAATATCGAAACCAAATGCAAATGTTCTGGCCTGAGGATATGCACCACGATCGATACCTGTATCTAAAATACCACCCGCAATTTCTGGATCAAATCCAGTATACTTTGTAAATACAAAAGCATTTTTCACTTGTGCATATACGCGAATACTGTTGAACCATTTTTTAGAAGCTGGCGTATTAAAGGTGTAACCAAGTTGAATATTCTTGATTTTTAGGAAAGAACCGTCTTCAACATATCTGTCTGATACTCTAATATTACTATTTGCATCTACAAAAGAATATCTTGGTAAACGTGCATCGTTTGTAGTACCCTCTCCAGTCCAACGACCTAGTACAGAACGGTCTTTATTAGAGAAGTTAGCATTACGCTCGTATGCTCTATAAATATCGTTACCTACAGAAGCATATAAGAATGTATTGAAATCAAAATTCTTGTAGCTCAAATTAAGGCTCCAACCCATCGTAAACTTAGGGAATGGATTACCAATATTTGTTTGGTCTGATGCATTGATAACACCATCACCATTCATGTCTACATACTTGATATCACCAGGTTGCGCACCTGCTTGTTTAGGTGAAGCTGCAACGTCGGCGGCGTTTTGGAAAAGACCTGCTGTTTTGTAGCCATAAAAATAACCTGGCGCAAATCCTTTTTCAAAAACAGTAACGCTTTGTGATTGACCATTGAAGTAAAAACCACCTAGTATTTTAGCAGTGCCATTATCATTGGTTGCAGTTACTAAGTTGGTTGCAGTAGTGAAAGTCAATGCAGTATTGAATTTCAAATTTTTACCAATTGATTCGTTGTAATTTAAAGTAAAGTCAAAACCACTGGTTTTAGTAGCACCAATATTTGCAATTGGGCTAGGCACCGTTCCTAAATACAATGAAGCTGCTGGTGTAAACAATAAGCCGTCAACTGTTTTTTGGAAATAGTCTGCGTTTAAAGTAACCTTATTATTAAGCACAACTAAATCAAAACCAATATTTGACTGTATTTGCTTTTCCCATCTTAATGCAGTATTAGCAGCAGAACCTACTGTAGAACCTGGATAAAACACATCGTTAAATGTATATCCATTGCTATTTGCAGTAGGGCCGTAGCTTGGTCCACCAGTAACAATACTCACAAATTGTGGGTTTACATTTTCGTTACCAATACTACCATAACTACCTCTAATTTTTAATTGATCTACCCAGTTTGCTTTAAAGAATTTTTCTTTTGAAACAACCCATCCAAGAGATCCAGAATAGAAATTACCAAATTTATTATCAACACCAAATGCATAAGAGCCATCTCTACGTGCACTAAATGAAGCTAAATATTTGTCTTGGTAATCGTAGTTGATACGAGAAAAATAAGAAAGGTTTCTTCTAAAATATTGATAGTAATACCCTGCTAAAGCATTTGTATTGGTAGCTATGTTATTACCTGTTGCAGCGGTAAAGTCTGCAAATTCCCAACTGTTAAATGGAACATCTTGACGCGTAGCACCTGCCGCATTTCCACTTACTTTTGCCAATGAAAAACCAAGCACGGTTTCAAAATTATGATCCTGCTTTAATTTAAAATTATAGTTTGCAAAAGACTCCCAAGTGTAATTGAAGTTGCTCACTTTTTCGTGCGCCACACTATTAAATCTACCAACAACTGTAGAACCATCCGCGTTCATTGAATTGTCTACGTTTAATGGGCCATAAAACACAAGTGGTGCAAAGCTTTTAGCATTACCATCATACTTTGTATAACCAAAACGAGAAGATAATGTAAGGTTATTTAAAACCTTGTATTGCAACTCAAATTTTCCATAAATCTTAGAACCTACATTTGAATTATAGGTATTCTCCAATTTTGTTAGCGGATTAAAAATTTCAGATAATAATAAATTACTGAAACCATATTTACCTGCTGTGTTAGGTACATTATTTAATACGCTTACGGTAGGATCAAAATTGATCGCACTACCAATGACACTATTAAATGAATTCTCTTGGATCCCTTTAGAGTTCAACGTAACGCCTGTAGTATTTAATAAGAACTTTAGTTTCTTAGAAATATCAAAAGTTAAGTTGGCAGAAAAGTTACCTCTATCAAAACGAGATTTATCATTTCCTCCTACTATACCACCTTGGGTCAAATAACCCGCAGATAAAAAGTAGGTCATATTTTCACTACCACCTTGAGCTGCAATCGTATGAGATTGCAAAGCAGCTCTTCTAAATATTTGATCTTGCCAATTGGTGCCCACACCTAATAAAGAAAGGTTTGGAAACACAATAGGGCCACCTGCAGTAGTACTACCTTCATTAATCATGGCACCATATTCTGTTGCATTTAATACACCTAGGGTGTTCATGACTTCTTGCACACCATAATTACTATTAATGGTGATGGCTGCTTTTTGGTTTTTTCTACCGCCTTTGGTGGTAACCACAATGACACCATTACCACCTTTAACACCAAATATGGCAGTGGTAGCAGCATCTTTTAATACGTTAATTGACTCAATGTCTGCAGCGTTGATTGCATTAAGATCAGTGAGTGTTTGAGGTACACCATCAATAATTACAACTGGATCGGTACCAGAAAAAGAAGGAATACCTCTAATTAATACGGTTGGTTTAGAGCCTGGTGATCCAGATTGAATGACACTAACACCAGACGCCTTACCTTGTAAAGCCTCTTCCGTTCTTACGGGTTTTAGTTTTTCAATATCACTTGACTTTACAGTTGAAATAGCACCAGATATTTTGGTCACCTTTTGGGTACCATAACCTACTACTACTACATCACCAAGTGTGTTTGCAGGATTTTGCTCTAAAGAAACCTCAACTTCACCTGCTTTTACTACCGTAACCTTGGAAGTAATTAAGCCTGTGTAAGTGATTTCTAGAACAGAACCTACAACTGTGTTAAGTGAAAACCGGCCATTGGCATCGGTGAGGGCAACTGATTTGCCCTTGACAGAAACAGAAGCCCCAACTAGCAATTCGCCAGTATTTTTGTTTTTGACGCTACCGGTAACGGCAATTGATTGAGCGTAAAGCGTTTGTACGCCGAGCCCGAGCATCAAAACAAGGCACATAAGAATAAATCTTATTTTCATAATGCAATCGTTTATGTGAAAGAAAAAAAATGAATTTTTGGCAACGTAAAAGTAGTAACAGACACTACAAAATCTTTATTGTTTAACACTTCAATACTACATCACTATTTTTAACTAATTGATTATCAATAATGTAAATTACTTCAATACTACATCAATGAACATTTCATATATTTAAGTTTTAATAAAATCTTTGAGCAGTGAAAAAAATAGTCTTTTTACTTCTTCTCCCCTTTTTTGCAATCAGCCAAAACACCATTGGCCTTCCAGATATTATAAATTATTCAAAATTATCCTATAACGCAGGACTACAAAACTGGGATATTAAACAAGATAAAAATGGAATTGTTTATTTTGCCAATAATGAAGGCTTATTAAGTTTTGATGGAAAAAACTGGAAACTATATCCCCTCCCAAATAAAACAATTGTTAGATCAGTGGCAATTGGAGGTGACAACAAGATATACGTGGGTGGGCAGGACGAACTTGGCTATTTTGCCCCAAATACGAACGGAAATCTAGTTTACAACTCCCTTACCGCATTAATTCCAGCTAAATACAGATCATTTGAAGACGTTTGGGACATTGTTTCACTAGGATCGTCTCTGTTTTTTAGATCTCCCAAGAAAATCTTTCAGTACAATAATGGTGCGATTACAGTGTTTAAGGCCCCTTCCGAATGGTCCTATTTAACCAGCTGCAATGGTAAATTATACGCACATGACTACCAAATAGGGCTCATGGCATTTGAAAATGAAGCTTGGCAAGCTGTTGTGTCAAATTACAGTTTTTCAAAAACCGATCCTATTACAGGTATGATTCCTAGGGGAACAGGGGCCATCATTACCACTTTAAAAAGCGGAATTTTTTATTTTTCAAACAATTCCATTACACCTATAAAAACGGGGGCTGCCAATTTTATCCAAAATGAGCGGATTTATAATGCGATTGCAATCAATAAAGAATGGATTGCACTAGCAACAAGCAATAGTGGTGTATATATTATTAATGATAAGGCCGAAATCATCCAGAAGTTTTCAAGTACCGAAGGGCTGCAGAGCAATAATATTTTAAGCATCTTTTTAGACAACAAACAAAATTTGTGGCTTGGCTTAAATAATGGACTAGATTTTATTGCCTACAATAGTGCCATTAAACATATTTCACCCAAATTACTCGACGAGTCAGGTTATACTGCCATGATTCAAAACCAACAACTCTATATAGGCACATCCAATGGACTTTATCATGTTGGGCTTCAACCTATAAAAGATTTAAGTTTTAGTAAAGGCGATTTTGCGCTGGTTCAAAATACAAGCGGGCAAACATGGGGACTATCACTTATTAATAATAAGCTGCTTTTAGGGCATCACGAAGGCGCTTTTTATGTAAACACAAATACAGCAACTTCTTTTTCAAATAAACCAGGGTTTTGGAACTTTACACCACTTGGCAATATGTCCCCAGCAAGTATAATTGTTGGTGGTACATATAGAGGTCTGACTATTTTTGATACCAAGGCAAACCAGCTATTTCAAACACTCGATATTCCAAACTTTATTGAATCTTCTAGGTATGTAACCATAGATTCCGAAGAAAATATTTGGGTGTCGCATCCTTACCATGGTGTATATAAAATTGAAAAAGATATTGAAGGAAAATATTCCACTAAACAATACCAGAAAAAAGAAGGACTACCCGCTTTACTAAACAACCACATCTATAAAATAAAAAATAGAATTGTAGTTGGTACAGAAAAAGGGGTGTACGAGTATAATTCTGAAAAAGATAAATTTGAAGTTGCCTCAAGCTATGTATCACTAATAGGCAACCAAAGTATTCGCTATTTGAAAGAAGACAAAGAAGGTAATATTTGGTTTATTCATGAAAAAGTATTGGGCGTTATTGACTATACTGGCAATCAACCACAAGTCATTTACATTCCTGAATTGAGCGCCAAAATGTTAAGTGGGTTTGAATATATATATGCGATAGATGGTAGCAATATTTTTATAGGTGGTGAGAAAGGATTCTATCACATCAATTATGAAAAATATAAAAAGCTAGCGCCGGCATTAAATGTTCAAATCAGATCGGTGCATATTATTGACAATCTAGACAGTACTTTATTTGGCGGCTACTTCAAAAATGTAAATGAAAATCAAGTACAAGAGAAAGCTGCTATACCGGAAGTTGCTTACCGTTTTAAAACCATGCGTTTTGATTATACCTCAGTTGCATTTGGTTATCAAAACAACCTAGAATACAGCTATAGGCTAAAAGGTTTCGAAAACAAATGGTCTGCGTGGACAAGAAGAACAGAAAAAGAATACACCAATTTAATACCTCGTAGTTATATATTTGAGGTTAAAGTGCGAAATAACTTGGGCAACGAATCTGTTGTTTCAAGTTACCAATTTTTAATAAAAGCTCCATGGTACCAAACTCTATTCGCTTTTCTTCTTTACTTCATTGCCATTGGATTTGGCGCATATAAACTTCATATATATCAACGTAAAAAATTTAAGTTACAGCAACAAAAATACGAGCAAGAGCAACAAAGATTGAGGTACATTCATGAGCTAGAAATTAATAAATCGGAAACCGATATAGTTACACTTCAAAATGAAAAGTTAGAAGTTGAAATTGAATTTAAAAATTCTGAGCTAGCCTCTTCTGCAATGCATATTGTAAAAAAAGGAGAACTACTTACCAAAGTAAAAAGTGAACTAGCTAGTATCATAAAAAAAATTGACAATGAATATGCTATTACCGAATTAAAAAAGATGGTAAAAGCATTAAATGTAGATGAAAATTTAGACCAAGAGTGGGAATACTTTACCAAGCATTTTGATAAAGTGCATTCCGATTTTATTGTCAAACTAAAAGAAAAACACAGTAATATCAGCAATAACGAACTTAAGTTATGCGCCTATTTAAGAATGAACTTATCAACTAAAGAAATCGCTCAACTCATGAATATTTCTGTGCGGGGCGTAGAAATTAGCAGGTATCGACTTCGAAAAAAACTAAGCCTTGCTACCGATATCAACTTATTTGATTACCTTATTAGTATTGGTTAAAACAGGTATTTCGTTGGGCCATGCTATCGTTTTACCAGTTGCTAACCATGAAGGCATAGAAGCGTTTCGTTCTTTTAATTTTTGTGTAAGTAAATTAGCCAGGGCTTTTGTTTTTGCAACCTCTAGGCTGGACAAATCGTGCATTTCCTCTATGTCTTTTGAAAGATCATACAACTCCAGAATTTGCTGCTTATGAAAATAAATCAGTTTCCAATCACCTTGCCTAATAGCAGACGCCCATGAAATTCCTTTTAAATTAACATTCGTCCAGTTATTGGGATAATGCCATACTATTGATTTTTTTTGATCCACAACTTTTTGTTTCCCATGTAAAACAGGTAAAAAATTGTTGCCATCTACTATTTGCTTAACACTCTTTGGATAGGCGTTTGCCATTTGTAAAATAGTGGTGAAATAATCTTCCGAAACAATATATTGTTTAGATACAGAGCCTGGTTTTATTTGAGGTCCAGCAGCAATCATAGGCACACGAATACCTCCTTCATACAAAGACCCCTTCCCTTGCCTCAGTGGCAGGTTTTGCGTATGTGGCTCGCCAGATCTACTTCCTTTTAAACTAAGGCCACCATTGTCTGAAGTAAATAAAATATACGTATCCTTATCCAGCCCATTTTTTTCTAAATAGTTCATGATATCACCTAAACTTTTATCCATGCCTTCCACGAGTGCAGCATATTTAGCTTCTGTATCGGTAAGGCCTGCATCAATATATTTTTGATAAAAGCGAATGTCTTTATCATAAGGCACATGCACGGCGTAATGTGATAAATATAAAAAGAAAGGTTTGCTATTATTTCTATTGTCTAGCGTATGAATCGCTTCTCTTGTTATGGCTTCCGTCAAATAAAGATCTTCGGGTATATATTTTTCAAGCCCTCTCACCGCCCAGCTTATATCCTTTTCATTTTGACGATAATTTTTGGATGCTAAAAAGCTACCAGGATGCCCAGCTGCACTTCCTCCAATGTTTACATCGAAACCCATATTAATGGGTGAGGCACCTGGCATACCTGTAGAAGCAAAATGTGCTTTACCAGCATGTATGGTGTAATAACCAGCCTCATTTAAAATTTGTGGTAAAGGGGTCGCCACTATCGTAAGCTGAAGCGCGTCTGTATAATGGCGCTCCGGCGTTAGTCCGTTATAATTCCATGTAGCCGGTTGTAATAAACTGTCTTTAAAATCGGTAGGTGTATTGATATTTACATTGGTCCAATTGGTAACACCATGTCTTGCAACATTCATACCCGTCATTAAACTTACCCTAGTGGGTGTGCAAACTGCATTTGAATAAGCGTTAGTTAGCATCATCCCTTTTGCAGCTAATTTTTCCATATTGGGTGTATGGTATGTAGCATTGAGTTTTGTAGGCTTATCCCAAAAAGGTAAAGAGCAATCCTGCCAGCCCATATCATCAACAAGAAATAAAATGATATTGGGTTGTTTAACTTGTGCACGTAGTTGAAAGCCCACAAAAAATAGAAATAAAAAAATCCATCCTTTTTTCATATTAGAAAAATACTAAAAAAAATGGAACCTACATAAACAATGTAGATTCCATTTGATAGGGGGCTTATTAAATAAACTAAATATTAGAATGACTTAGTGCCATTAGGCTGGTAACTATATCTAAAAGTATAGTAACGTTGTTCTTTCATTTTAACATTATCAGAAGCTGTTGCAGCAGGTGTTACACCACCTTTGTAATAATTTAAAATTTCAATTTTTGCAAATTTTCCAGACGCCGTTCTGATGACTAAAACACGACCAGGAATTGGGGTCACCAAATTTTTAAGTCCATCATATACATACCAACCTCTATTGCTACCAAATGGAATGGCATAGGAAGTTGGAACATTTTCTGTTCTAAATGTTGAGTCGGAAGAAATTGTTTTTAAATCTTCGAATAGACCTACATAAACAAAACCTCCACCAGCGCCCGGTCCACCATTACCACTATTGGTTAAAATAGCAGTGCCTCGAAATGCGATATCCCATTTGGTAGTTGCACTATCTGTAGAAGGTACTACTGCGCCTTTTTCAATACTATAAAAAGTATACTTGCCCGCGCCATAAGGCATTCCTCCAAGTGGCGGAACACCAGGTGTGATACCAATGATGGTATCGGCAGGTAAATTGTTAACTGTAAGAGAAACAACTGGCTCTACCTTAGTTGTATTGTTTTCTTTTGTACAAGCGGTAAATAATAAAAAAGCAAAAAATGTGTAGATGATCTTTTTCATAGTGTCTATTTTTCGATTGATTGTTTAATTGAATAGTTGATGCTTACAAATCCAGTACGCCCCATAAAATTGGGCATATTAATAGGGTCTCTATAATTGAGTATATTATTGCAACCTGCTTGCATCGTAATATTTTTAGTAAGCGGTAGTCCAATGGTTGCGTTGAGTTGAATGAACCCGGTAGCCTTGCTGTCATTGGTATTATACAAGCCATTACCATCCGTATCTGTTACATACCAGCTACTTCTATAAAGCGCGCGCAACGTTGCAAATACCTGCTCTTTTTGATACTGTAATTTTAGATTGAACTGATGCTTACTTCTATTGGGCAAGCCAACATAATCGGAAGCATTCAATCGCTTACTATATCCATTTGCATCGCGCGTAAATACTTTACCTTGTTCAATTTTATCAAGTTCAGAAGCATCGCCTGATAATAAAAATTGATACCCGCTACTGATTAAATAATATTTCCCAATTTTATGATTGGCGTTCAATTCTAAACCTTTTGTATAAGCTGTTTTTACATTGAGGTAGCTAAATATTTGCGCTCCACCTGGCCTATACGCCACCAACCTACTATCAATTAAATTGTTGATATTATTATAAAAAAGCCCAACCGATACATTGTGTTTTTGAGATGGCGCATAATCGAAACTTGCATGATAACCTGTAGAAAATTCTGGCTGTAAAGCAGCAAGACTGTAATAATCCTGCTCGATACTTGCAATTTGTCCTAGCCCTTTGAGTGCAGTAATAATTTTTTGCGCTTCGATGGCACCAAACACACTGTAACCACCAGCCGCCGTATTGGTAAAATTCAAATAAAGCTGTCTAAAATCGGGGGCTTTAAAACCTCGACCTACACTTGCCTTAAAATTTAATTTACTATTAATTGAATACTTTAAAGCGAGCTTTGGACTAAACGCTGCTGCAAAAAGTGCATTGTGATCATAGCGTGCACCACCTATAATAACAAGCTTTTCAAGTGGCTTCCATTCTGATTGAAAAAAAGCATAACCTACCGCATTCTCTTTGGTGCTTTCTTTTTTATCATACCGTGTGCTATTGGCTCTGTCTACTAAATAACCTGCGCCAACTGAGGTTTCAAGATTTTTTGAAACAGCAATATCTGTTTGCGATTCGAACCTTAAAAAATGTTGTTTAAAATAATCAGTGTAAGGCGCTCCTGATGAAGTAGCTAACTCCTGCTCACTCGCAAATGAAGTGGCATAAAGCTTAGCACTCGTTTTAACGCTGTTGCTAAACTTATGCATTACCGTTGCCGAAAAATTGGCATCGTCATTTGATTCTTTTCCTTGGGAGTTTACAATAACACCATTATTTTCTACTGCAATTTCATTGGTGATGCGCTCTTGATTAAATCTTATCGAACCAGTGATCTTTGTTTTTTCAGAAAGCTGATAGCCTAATTGATGTTGCTGTGTAAATCTATTAATAGGCGTTACAAAACTGGTTTGACTATTAGGGCGTAAACTAAACCCATTGGTGTAGTAATTATTGGCAAACCCTTGATACCTAAATTTATTTTTTGAAAAATTGAATGTAGCATTAACATCGGAAGTATTAAAACTTCCGTATCTAGCACTCAATGCAACTTCATTTTTTGTAGGGGTTGTTGTAACAATATTTATCACACCAGCCATCGCTTCACTTCCATACAAACTAGAAGACGGGCCTTTTACAATTTCAATTTGCTTGATATTACCAACCGTGATTCTATTTAAATCTAGTATACCAGCGGTTCTTCCTACCAGCGGCTCTCCATTTAATAATATTAAGGTGTAATCAGGATTTAACCCTTGCATTTGAACACCTGCACCAAAACCAGTTGTTATAAATAATCCTGCTTGCTCTTGTAAAATATCTGCGAGTCTCACAGAACCTGCTTGTGTAATTTGCTTACTTGAAATAAGTGTTACCGGAACGGCAACATTGCCTAACTTTTTTTCGGTTCTAGTGGCTGTCACTACGATCTCATTGGCCGAACCATACAATGTGTCTGCACTGGGTAATTTACCCACCTGCCCTTGAGCAGCTGTAAAGCCAAAAAACAAACCCACTATCAAACCGCTAAACCGCATCTGCATTGATTTCAAATGCAAATGTGGATCATACAAAGGGGGTAATTGTCATAGAATTGTAGAACGGCATTGCGCTTTTCTTTTATGACTTTTTAATGACAAAACCGACCTTATTGTATAACAACATAGTTCCATTTGTAAGCAGTAGAAGCCCCAACTGCCGTCCCATTTGTATTAATAGTAAACCCTGTTGTTGTTATATTGACCCAAACAGCTTGTGCAGCAGCTAAACTAGCTGTTGCAGCATTGGCTGGCGTGATGACTACCACAGGCGCTGTTGAAAAGGCAGTATTATAAGTAATGGTAGCTAAAACCGCATTAACGGAAGGGCTTGTACCCGTTGTTAAAGACACTACACCACTCATATCTGTACCCGTTACAGAAACCGCTGATGGCGATGTACCCGCACCGGTAGATGCAG